>JALYPS010000208.1 GCA_030856285.1 Pseudomonadota bacterium | reverse complement strand
CCCCCCCCCCCGCCGCGCCGCCGTCCTGCCCCTCCGACACGGCGCGAAGCCGCGCCGCGCCACCTCCCCATCGCTGCGCGACAGGGAGGAGACGGAATGTGCGGACGCCGTCCCCGGAACAGTGTCTTCTCGCCCCGTGTCTTCTCGCCCCTGCGCGACCCCGATCCAACCCTTTCGACCCGCCTGCGCCACCCGATTGCGCCTCGTTTTCCGGCCTGCGACCGTTCCTGACGCAGGCGTGTGCTTTCTGTTCTCGTCCCCACAGGACGGGTCTTTGAAAGGGTTCATCCACATCGCCGCCGCGCCGCGGAAGCCGGCTTCCGGGCCGCTCCGCGACGCCTCCCGGAATCGCCGGACACCGTCCGAATTTTTCGTCGTGAAACACACCACTCTCGACCCCCGTTCGACGCCGCTTTTCCTCGCAATTCCGCCCTGATTCCCTATATGTTGCAGGCATCGGCGCGGATCGGATTCGCGCCCTGAAAACCGTCCGTTCAAGGCGGCCCCGCCGCCGCCTTCCGAAGCCCTCGCAGAGGGCGTTTCACCGACCGAATATATGACCGACAAGACCCCGACCGCGCGCAACGAAGACACCGCCGAAGAGGCCGCCTACGGCGCCGATTCCATCAAGGTCCTCAAGGGCCTGGACGCGGTGCGCAAACGCCCCGGCATGTATATCGGCGACACTGACGACGGCTCGGGCCTGCACCACATGGTCTATGAGGTGGTCGACAACGCCATCGACGAGGCCCTCGCCGGCCACGCCGACCTGGTCCAGGTCATCCTCAACGCCGACGGTTCGGTCACCGTGACCGACAACGGCCGCGGCATCCCCACCGACATCCACGAGGGCGAGGGCGTCTCGGCGGCCGAGGTCATCATGACCCAGCTGCACGCCGGCGGTAAGTTCGACCAGAATTCCTACAAGGTCTCCGGCGGCCTGCACGGCGTCGGCGTCTCGGTCGTCAACGCGCTCTCGGACTGGCTCAAGCTGGTCATCTATCGCAACGGCAAACGCCACGAGATGAAGTTCGCCCGCGGCGACACCGTCGAGAGCCTGAAGGTCACCGGCGACGCGCCGCTGCGCGACAACGGCAAGGTCCTGTCCGGCACCGAGGTCACCTTCTACCCCTCGGTCACCACCTTCGCCCACATCGACTTCGACCTGAAGACGCTGGAGCACCGGCTGCGCGAGCTGGCCTTCCTCAACTCGGGCGTTGTCATCAAGCTGCGTGACGATCGCGGGGCGGAAAAGTTTGAGGAAATCCTGCACTACGAAGGCGGCGTCGAGGCCTTCGTGCGCCACCTGGACAAGTCCAAGTCGCCGATCCTCAAGGACGTCATCGTCATTCGCGGCAAGAAGGAAGGGATCGAGATCGATCTCGCCCTGTGGTGGAACGACAGCTACCACGAGACCATGCTGTGCTTCACCAACAACATCCCGCAGCGGGATGGAGGCACCCACCTGTCGGCTTTCCGCGCCAGCCTGACCCGCGTCATGGGCGGCTATATCGACGCCGCCGGCGCCGCCAAGAAGGAGAAGGTCACCGTCTCGGGCGAGGACGCCCGCGAAGGTCTGACCTGCGTCCTCTCGGTCAAGGTGCCGGACCCGAAATTCTCGTCGCAAACAAAGGACAAGCTGGTCTCGTCCGAGGTCCGCCCGGCCGTCGAGGGCCTGTGCTCCGAGGGCCTGTCGACCTGGTTTGAGGAACATCCGGTCGAGGCCAGACAGGTCGTCGCCAAGATCATCGAGGCCGCCGCCGCCCGTGAAGCCGCGCGCAAGGCCCGAGACCTGACCCGGCGCAAGACGTCGATGGACATGGCCTCCCTGCCCGGCAAGCTGGCCGACTGTCAGGAACGCGATCCGGCCAAGTCCGAACTGTTCATCGTCGAGGGCGACAGCGCCGGCGGCTCGGCCAAACAGGCCCGCAACCGCGAGAACCAGGCCGTCCTGCCCCTGCGCGGCAAGATCCTCAACGTCGAGCGTGCGCGCTTCGACCGGATGCTGTCGTCCGAACTGATCGGCACGCTCATCCTTGCGCTGGGCACCGGCATCGGCCGTGACGACTTCAACGCCGACAAGCTGCGCTACCACAAGATCATCCTGATGGCCGACGCCGACGTCGACGGCGCCCACATCCGGACCCTGCTGCTGACCTTCTTCTATCGCCAGATGCCCGAGCTGATCGAGCGCGGCCACGTCTATATCGCCCAGCCGCCGCTCTACAAGGTCGCCAAGGGCAAGCAGTCCCGCTACCTCAAGGATCAGTCCGAGATGGACTCCTACCTCATCGAGGAGGGCTCGTCCGAGGCCGAGCTGGACCTGCCGACCGGCGAGCGCCGCACCGGCCTGGACCTGCAGTCCCTCGTCCGCGAGGCCAAGGCCTTCAAGGCCGGCGTCGATCGCCTGTCGCAACGCGCCCCTTCCTTCGCCATCGAACAGGCGGCCCTCGCCGGCCTGTTCGACGAGACCAGCTCTGACCCGTCTGCCGCCGCCGCCCGCCTCAACCTCTACGCCGAGGAAGGTGATGGCGACTGGACCGGCCAACCGGGCGCGCAGGGGGCCGTGGCCTTCGAACGCGTGCGCCGCGCCGTCACCGAACGCATCGTGCTGGAAGAGGCCCTGATCCGCTCGCTGGACGCCCGCCGTCTGGCCGAACGCTCGGCCGCTTTCGAGGGCCTGTTCGACAAGCCGGCCGTCTTCCGCCGCAAGGAAAAGGCCGTCACCGTTCGCGGTCCGCTCGACCTGCTGGAAGCGGTTCTGGACGCCGGCAAGAAGGGCATCGCCATCCAGCGCTATAAGGGTCTGGGCGAGATGAACCCGGAACAGCTCTGGGAGACCACGCTCGACGTCAATGCCCGCACCCTGCTGAAGGTGCAGGTCGAGCATCAGGAAGACGCGTCGGACCTGTTCGCCAAGCTGATGGGCGACGTGGTCGAACCGCGCCGCGAGTTCATCCAGGCCAATGCCCTCGACGCGGCGGTGGACGCCTGACGATCAGGTCGCGGGGCCTCTCGCCTCGACAAACGCCCTGACCGTCGGCCAGTGCGGCGGCGTGGCCCGCACCCCGTCACAGGCGATCTCCTTCAGGATGCCCGGGATTGTGCCGGAACGGGGGGTCAGCCAGTCACTTTCGTCTGGATAACGGCCGACCTCGGCGCCGTCGGGGCCAAACTCGATCGACAGGGGGCTGCGCCACTGGTTGGCGCCGCAGCGGAATTCATAGGTGTCGACGGTGTGGCTGAAATCCCCGGCCTCGCCCCGGAGCGGCACGATGGCCAGGGTGATCCGCGTGATGTCGCCCTCCACCACGATCGCGTCGGCATCGGCCATATAGGCCGAGTTGGCGCTGCGCGAGAACGCGTGCCAGGTTTCCGCTGCGGCCGGCGCGGCGCACAGCCCCAGAACGACCAGTCCGCTCAAAAGATGTTTCACAATGATCTCCCCAGATCCCCCAGCGCCATGATGCTCCGCTGAACGGCTTTGGCAAGGGCGCTGTCAGGCCGCTCGACGAAGTCCGGCCCGCGCCGCCAGCAGCGGCTCAACCAGCCATTGCGCCAGATGCCGCACCACCGGCACGGCGACACCGTCTCCGGTCAGATGACAGGCGGCGCTGTATGAGCCGGGCAGGCGATAGCCGTCGGGCAATCCCATCAGCCGCGCCGTCTCCCGCGCCGACATCAGGCGGGACCGGACCTGCCCGCCGTCGACCACCAGCAGGGTCTGGCGGCTCGACCCGCCGCCCGGAGTCCTCAGGCAGCCGGCGATGTCGAACCGCACCTCGGCCCGCTGGATCCGCAGGCCGGCGGCGTCGCGCCTTGTCCGCCGGTACAGGCCCCCGACGCAGCGCTCACCCGTCCGTCGCGCCGCCTCGACCTTGGCCAGATTCCTGGGCGACATCAGAGTCAGCAGTCGTTGCGTCTCCGCGGTCGAATGCCAGCGGACGCCCGACGGCGCGGTTTCGATCACCGATCCCAAACCCGCGTTCGAAATGCCGGGCTCAGGCAGCCGCCACCAGACCATCCGGCTCTGCAGCTCGACCGGCAGCCGCTCAACCGCGCGACGCAGGGCCGGCGTGTGAAATAGCCCCTCGGCCACGGGCGTCGTCAGGGCCGGGTCGAGGACTATGTCCTCGCGCACGCCGATCACGAACAGCCGCGGCCGCGACTGCGGCAGGAAGCGGTCGGCGTTGATGACCAGCGCCCCGCACCGATAGCCGGCGTCGGCATAGGTCCGGCAGATGACCTCGAAATCCCGCCCCCCGTGCGAGGTCAGGGTTCCGCAGACATTCTCGACGGCCACGATCCGCGGTGCCCGGCCCTCGGCCGCCAGCCCACGCGCCAGACCCCAGAAGTCGTGAAACGTCCCGGACCGCTTGCCGCCCAGCCCCGCGCCGACGCCCGCCAGCGACAGGTCCTGGCAGGGAAACGAGCCCCACATCAGGTCAGCCGTTCCGGGAAGGTCGGCGGTGCTCAGACCCGCGATGTCGACGACCCGCAGCCCGGCGTCGCCCCAGTTGGCGCGATAGGCCGCGGCCTTGGCCGGATCGAAATCATTGGCGAACAGGCAGCGCCATGTCTCGCCCAGACCCGCGCGCACCATGCCGCCGCCGGCGAAGAACTCGTAATAGCTCCCCGGCGCGGACTCTCTGACGGACGATTCGGCCATTCAAGACGCTGACCCGAGGGCGGACGGAAGTCCACAGACGGTCCGACCCGGGAAAAGTCGCGGCGCTAAAGCTTGTGAAAGGGTCGGCAGGTGATAATCGGCGATCACCACGGAAACGACATGCCTTCAGTGAAGTTTGTCCTCGTCGCCGTCCTGCTGTTCGTGCTGGCCGTCCCCGGCGGCGCGGAAGCCGCGACACAGTCCCGCGAGAGCCGGGTCGAGCTGGCGCAGCGCGTCGAGAATCGCGCCGCCGCTACCAGCTTTCCGGCCCTCGAGGCCTTCGGCGAGGCCGCCCTGAGCCACTCGGGCCGCGAGGGTCTGAACCGGCTCTACCACGTCATGTGGATCACCCTGAACCAGGGCGATTTCGAACGGGCCGAGGTCTGGAACAACCGCCTTGCCGCCGCCGCCTTGGCCCGCCGGGACGAGCGGTATCAGATGATCGCCCGGTTGAACGCCCTGACCATCCGCTATGACAGCGGCGACAACGCCGCCTCGGCCGAGATGGGTCAGATCGCCCGCACCACGACGGACTGGTTCGTCAAGGCGCACGCCATGCGCCTCGTCGCGCTGGCGCTGATGGATGAGGACCGCATCGGCGAGGGGCTCCGGCTCCTGACCGAGGCAGACACCGCCATTCCGGATGACGCGCCATACGCCGACACCGCCCGGGCCGGGCTGTGGGAGGTGACGGGCATCGGTCTGATGAAGCTGAACGATATCGAGGGAGCGACCACGGCCTTCCGCCGCTACGAAATCGACTTCTCCAATCCCGCCTATCCTCGCCCTGACTTCGACGCCCTCTACAACCTGACGCGACTGTCGGTTCAGGTCGGCGATCAGGACCTGGCCAACCAGCTCTATGCCGCCCATCACCGGCTGTCCGTGCGAGCAGGGCTGGAGAGCCTGATGGTCTATGACGCCAACCTGTGCGCCATGGTGGCCGACGGCGGGGGCGACTCTCGTGGCGTTCTGAACTGCCTTTCGCCCTATGGGGCCGATCTCGGCGCGGCGGACTTTCTGGCCCCGCAGATGCTGCCGTCGCGGGCCCTCGCCTATGCCCGGACCGGCCAGCTCGGTCTCGCCCGCCGCGATCTCGCGGAGATCCGACGCCGCGAAGCCGCTGGCCTGTTTCGCGAAGAGGGCTTTTCGGAAGTCCCCCGGGTCGAAGCCGCGCTGCTGTTCGCCGAGGGGCGGACACGCGAGGCTTTCCAGCGACTGGACGCCTATCACAAGGCGCGTGAGGTCCAGGCCGCGCGCCGGTTCAGCGCCGGCATCGGACAGGTCACCGGGGACATGCAGGAGCAGCTGGCCGAACGCCGCCGGCAGCTCGACACCGCGCGGACCAACACCCGGCTGCACAAGGACGTCATCAGCTCCCAACGGTGGATCGTCGGTATCGCCGTGGTCTTCATCCTGACAGCCGCGGGCCTGCTGATCTGGCAGTGGCGTTCGGCCGGCCACCTGCGTCTGGCACGCCGGGCCGCCGAGGAGGCCAGCCGGTCGAAGAGCGACTTCCTCGCCAATATGAGCCACGAAATCCGTACTCCGCTGAACGGCGTGGTCGCCATGGCTGACGCTCTCGCCCGCAGCGATCTCGGGCCGCGCGAACGCGAGATGGTCGATATTGTCCGGTCCTCGAGCGACACGCTTGAACGACTGCTGTCCGACATTCTCGACAGCGCCAAGATCGAGTCCGGTCAGATCACGATCGAACCGGCGCCGTTCCATCTGGCCGACGTCTTGCGCGAAACGGCCGCCCTGTGGCGACCCAAGGCCGAGGCCAAGGGCGTCGCATTGGCAATCGAGGTTCCCGCGGAGGCGGAGCGGCTGGTCTATGGCGATGTGGTGCGCATCCGTCAGGTCCTGACCAATCTGGTGAGCAACGCGCTCAAATTCACGGCGGAGGGCGAGGTTCGGCTGAGCGTCGAGGATGCTGGAGACGATCGCGTCCGCTTCACTGTCACGGACACCGGCGTCGGCTTTGAAACAGATCAGAAGGCTCGCATCTTCGGTCGCTTTCATCAGGCTGACGGGTCGATCACGCGCCGCTTCGGCGGCACCGGTCTGGGTCTGACCATCTCACGCGAACTGGCCGAGCTGATGGGCGGCGGCCTCGACTGCGACAGTGAGCCGGGCGTCGGCTCCCGGTTCTGGTTCGAGACGCCTCTGCCGCTCGCCGACGCCGCGCAGGCCGGCGTCGCGCCTGTATCGGAGACCGATTCCGGAGCGGTTGCGCTGCGGATTCTGCTGGCTGACGATCACCCGGCCAACCGCAAGGTCATCGAGGTTCTGTTGTCGGGGGCCAGCGCCGATCTCGTGTGCGTCGCGGACGGCGCCGAAGCCCTGGAGGCCTTCCGGGGCGGCGGCTTCGACCTGATCCTGATGGACATGCAGATGCCGGTGATGGACGGCCTGACCGCCACCGCTGAAATCCGCGCCGTCGAGATGCAGCGCGGCTGGAGCCGCACGCCGGTGCTGATGCTGACCGCCAACGCCATGCCCGAGCACATTGAGGCAGGGCGCAAGGCCGGCGCCGACGGCCACCTCGCCAAGCCGGTCACCATGGCGACGCTGTTCGCGGGAATTTCGCAGGTTCTGGCCACGGCCGAACCCGAACTCGACGCCGAAGCCGCCTGACGGTCAGGCGCTCTTGATGTGGGCGCGGCAGGCCATCAGCGGCTGGATGCGGCGCCCGAAATCCTCGATCCCCTTTTCGAAGTCGTCGAAGGTCAGCAGCACCCCGGCCGTGTCCGGCACCGTCGCCACCTCGTCCAGCATCCGGGCGATTGAGGCATGCGACCCCACCAGCGTGCCCATGTTCAGGTTCACCGCCGCCTTTTCCGCCGCCAGCTGTTTGGTGTTGGTGTCCTCGGACGTATTGCCTGACGCTTGGCCGACCAGCCAGGCCACGGCCTCCTTGTCGACGCCGTCGCGGTAGCTCTCCCACTTGGCCATGGCCGCCTCGTCCGTCTCGTCAGCGATGACCATGAACAGGATATAGGCGCTGACGTCCCGAC
>JALYPS010000157.1 GCA_030856285.1 Pseudomonadota bacterium | reverse complement strand
CGGCTTGGCCGAGGCCGTGGCCGGGGCGCTGGTGTGGCGCGGGTCGTTGTTGCCGGTGCGCGGACGCTCGCGCGCCATCGGATCGAACGAACGCTCGGGCGTCGGGCGGGCGTCGCGGCCCGGGCCGGCCTTGCGGACGCGGTGCGGTTGTCCGCCGCCTTCCAGCTTGACGCCGTCGCGGCGCGGATTGCGCGGACCGCGCTGCTGCTGGCGGTCGCCGCGGCCATCTTCGGGCATCGAGGCCTTGGACTTGACGCCCGAGGCCATGATCGACTGGTCGAGCAGGGCCAGCGACTTGTCGTTGCGGCGGTCGGTCGAGGGGATCTTCTGACGCGTGACCTTCTCGATGTCGCGCAGCAGCTTCATCTCGTCGCCGGCCACGAAGCTGATGGCCGTGCCGTCAGCGCCCGCGCGGGCCGTACGGCCGATGCGGTGAACATAGGCTTCCGGTACGAAGGGCAGCTCGAAGTTCAGTACGTGCGAGACGCCGTCGACGTCGATGCCGCGCGCGGCGATGTCGGTGGCGACCAGGACGCGCAGCTTGCCGGCCTTGAAGGCGGCCAGGGTACGCTCACGCTGGGGCTGGCTCTTGTTGCCGTGGATGGCGCCGGCCTCGACGCCGCCGGCTTCCAGATAGGCCGCGACCTTGTCGGCACCGTGTTTGGTCTTGGTGAAGACCAGGCAGCGCGTATAGCCCGGATCGGCGAACATCTCGGTCAGCAGGGCGCGTTTGCGGCCCTGTTCGATGTGGATGATCGACTGGCTGATGCGCTGGACCGTGGTGGCCGAGGGCGTGACCGAGACCTTGACCGGGTCCTTGAGCAGTTCGCCGGCCAGCTTGCCGATCTCGGTCGGCATGGTGGCCGAGAAGAAAAGATTCTGGCGCATGGCCGGGATGCGGCTGACGATCTGGCGGATCGGTTTGACGAAGCCGAGGTCCAGCATCTGGTCGGCCTCGTCGAGGACGAAGATCTCGGTGCAGGACAGGTCCAGCGTCTTCTGCTGCATATGGTCCAGCAGGCGGCCGGGCGTAGCGACCAGCACGTCGAGGCCGGCCTGGATGGCGCGTTCCTGGGGGCCGTATTTCACGCCGCCGAAGACAACGGCGACCTTGAAGCCGAGGTGGCGGCCATAGGTCTTGAAGCTCTCGGCGATCTGGCTGGCCAGTTCCCGCGTCGGCGACAGGATGAGGACGCGCGTGGTGCGCGGCTTGGGCGCGACGCGGTTGGCGGCCAGGCGGTGCAGAATCGGCAGGGCGAAGGCTGCGGTCTTGCCGGTGCCGGTCTGGGCGATGCCGAGCAGGTCCTTGCCCGCCATGACATCAGGAATGGCCTGCGTCTGGATCGGTGTGGGGATGGTGTAGCCTTCGGAGGCCAGCGCCTGCAGCAGGGCCGGGTTCAGGCCGAAGGTGTCGAATGTCTTGCTCATGGGAGCGGATTTCTTTCGCGTATGCGGCGACGCGCAACAGCCATGGCTCAACGCCGAAAAGGCCGCGCACCGCCAGTCCCGACGGGGCCTCTGCGTGAGGCCCTCGGGGTGGATCGGGCGCCGCCCCGCGTGTCCGGGCAGCGAATGAATCTTGAGGGCCGGCCGCTGCTACAGTCAGGTCTTCGGAAGTCGGGAAGACCCACACGCGCTGGAGCGCACCGGGCATCGCAATTGTGCGACGCAGCGCAAATGGGCGCTCAATACGGCCAAGTCAAGGCGTGGAGGTTAACGGCGGGCCGGGTGCAGCGCGAAAACCCCTCGACTTCCGTGGGGTCATCACGGAATGTTTCAGCTCCGCCCCGAGGAGTGCTCCATGTCGATGACGCCGCGCGCCGGTCTTCAGGTCGCCGAAGAACTGGCCGCCTTCATCGAGGCCCAGGCGCTGCCGGGGACCGGGATTGAGGCGGACGCCTTCTGGGCCGGAGCCGCTGATGTCTTCGACCGGTTCGCGCCGGAGAACCGGCGGCTGCTGGCCGTTCGCGACGACCTTCAGGCCCGGATCGACGTCTCGCATCGCGCGCGGCGCGGCGCCGCGCATGACAGCGCGGCGACCGAGGCCTTTCTGCGCGAGATCGGATATCTGGTCGACGAACCGGCGCCCTTCGCCATCGGCACGCGCAATGTGGATGCCGAGGTCGCCACGCTCGCCGGACCGCAGCTGGTCGTGCCGAGCCTCAACGCCCGTTTCGTGCTGAACGCCGCGAACGCCCGCTGGGGCAGTCTGTATGACGCCCTGTACGGCACGGACGCGCTCGGGGACCTGCCGCCGCCGGGACCGTTTGACCCCGCGCGCGGCGCTCGCGTCGTGGCCAGGGCCAAGGCCTTCCTCGACGAGGCGGTTCCTCTGGCCGAAGGACGATGGGCCGATCTGGGCGATCCGCACGGCGGCATCGCGATCCGCGACCCGCGTCAGTACGTGGGCCGCAGCGAGCGCGGGCGGTTGTTCCGGCACCACGGCCTGCACATCGAGGTGGTGTTTGATGCCGACCATCCGATCGGTCGGGACGATCCCTCGGGTATCTCCGACGTCGTGATGGAGTCGGCGCTGTCGACCATCGTCGATCTGGAAGATTCCGTCGCCGCCGTGGACGCCGGTGACAAGGTCGCGGCGTATCGCAACTGGCTGGGCCTGATGCGCGGCGATCTGGTTGAGACCTTCGACAAGGGCGGGCGCTCCCTGACGCGGGCGCTGGCTTCCGACCGGAACTTCATCGCGCCCGACGGTTCGACCGTGACCCTGCCCGGCCGGTCGCTGCTGTTCGTGCGCAACGTCGGCCACCTGATGACGACCCCGGCGATGCGGATGGCGGACGGGACCGATGCCCCCGAAGGCGTGCTGGACGCCATCGTCACCTCGCTGATCGGGATGCACGACCTCAGAGGTCTCGGCACGGTCCGCAACAGCCGGGAAGGCTCGATCTATATCGTCAAACCCAAGATGCACGGGCCGGAGGAATGCGCCTTCACCGACTCCCTGTTCGACGCCGTCGAGGACCTGTTGGGACTGCACCGCCACACCATCAAGGTCGGGGTCATGGACGAGGAGCGCCGGACCTCGGCCAATCTCGCCGCCTGCATCCATGCGGTGAAGGACCGGATCGTTTTCATCAACACCGGCTTCCTCGACCGCACCGGCGACGAGATTCACACGGCGATGCAGGCCGGGCCGGTGGTGCGCAAGGGCGACATCAAAACGTCCGCCTGGATCGCCGCCTATGAGGCGCGCAACGTCGCCATCGGCCTGAAATGCGGCCTGTCTGGAAAGGCCCAGATCGGCAAGGGGATGTGGGCCGCGCCCGACCGGATGGCCGATATGCTGGCGCAGAAGGCGGCGCACCCGAAGACCGGGGCCAATACGGCCTGGACCCCCAGCCCGACCGCGGCGACCCTGCACGCGGTCCACTATCATCAGACCGACGTCTTCTCCTTGCGCGGCGAGATCGCTGCCCGGCCCGAGCCTGCCCTCGACGCCCTGCTGACCCCGCCGCTGGCGAACGGCGCCAACTGGTCAGAAGCCGAGGTCGCCGAGGAGCTCGACAACAACGCCCAGGGCCTGCTCGGCTATGTGGTGCGCTGGATCGATCAGGGCGTCGGCTGTTCAAAGGTGCCGGACATCCATGACGTGGGCCTGATGGAGGACCGCGCCACCCTCCGCATCTCATCGCAGCACATTGCCAACTGGCTGCTGCACGGAGTCTGCACCGCCGAACAGGTCGAAGCGGCCCTGTTGCGAATGGCGGCGAAGGTCGACGCCCAGAACAGCGCGGATGCGCTCTATCAGCCCATGGCTATCGACCCCGCTGCAAGCCTCGCCTTCCAGGCCGCCCGCGCCCTGGTGTTCGACGGCGTCGCCCAGCCGAACGGCTATACCGAACCGCTGCTGCATGCGTTTCGGCTGAGGGCGAAGGCAGGCGTCAGGCGGTAGCGGCTACTGTCCGCTGCCCGAGCGCCACAGGTTGTTGGTCAGGGGCTCCAGCAGATAGCCGAGCGCCGTGCGCTTGCGCAGCAGCACCACGACCTCGACGGGCGCGCCGGGGCGCAGGGTCTCGGCGCCCCGGCCCCGCTTGGCCAGTTCGGCGGCCGGGACCACGATCTCCGCCCGGAAATAGCTGGCTCCGGTCTCCTCGACCGTGAAGCTGTCAGCCGAAATCCGGGTGACAGTGCCGTGGATGATCGGCGGGTTGCGTTCGCGCAGGCCGGGGAACCGGACCTCGGTGTTCAGCCCGACGCGCAGGTTGTCGACGTCGTTGGGCGCGATCTGGGCGATGATCACCTGGGAGGCGTCGCGGGGGACGATCTCCATCAACGTCTGGCCCGGTTGGATAACGCCGCCCTGCGTGAAGATGGTCAGGCCGACGACCTCGCCGGAGGCCGGCGCCCGCACCTCATTGCGCGCGATCTGCGCCCTCAGCTCGACCATCCGGGGACGCAGTTCATTCAGCTGGACGTCGATCAGGCGCAGCTGGTCGGCGACGTCCTCGTTCATCTTCGTCGAGACGCCGGATACCTGCAGCTGGGTCTCGCCCACCGCTTCCCGGGACTGGGCTATCTGGGCCCGCAGGGATCCCAGCTCTCCGTCCAGCTGGGCCGCCGTGCGTTCGAGGGCCCGCACCCGGGTCAGCGGGGCATAGCCCTTCTCGGCCAGGCTCCGCATGCCGGCCAGTTCTTCCTGGATCAGCCGTTGCTGCTCGATGTTGGCGACGATCTGACCCTGATAGCCGGCGATCTGCTCATTCAACTGGGCCACGCGCTGGCCCAGCACGCCGGTCTCGGTCGATCGACCGGTGCGACGGGCGCTGAACTGCTGCTGCTGAATGCGCAGCGACTCCCGCGCCAGCACCTGATCCTCCGCCGGCAGGTTGGCGAACTCGGGCGGTGTCGGGATGCCGCCCAGTCTGTCGCGTTCGGCGATCAGCCGGGCCCGCTGGGCGATCAGGGCATAGACCTGACTGGCCACGCCGCGTTCGGTGGCCTTGAGCTCGCCGCTGGACAGCTGCAGCAGGACCTGGCCGCTGCGGACGGTGTCGCCTTCAGCGACCAGAAGGGCGCTAACGACGCCGCCTTCGCGGTGCTGGACGGCCTGTCGGTTGCCGGAAATGGCGACCTGGCCCTGGGCATACGCACCGGCGTCCAGCGGAGCCAGGGCGGCCCATCCGAGGAAGATGACGAAGAACAGCACGATGATCGTGCCACCGATCACCAGTTCACGGCGCGGATTGTCGAGGGCGACCGATGGACTGGCCGCAGGCGCCGGCGGCGCGGGGCCGTCGAGCGGCGGTTGAGGACTGGGGGGGGCGACGACATCGGTCATTGGGTGCGCCGCGGTTGATTCGGGGCCGGCTGCGCCGACGAATGGGGCTGAACCTGCCGCTGCTGCGGCTGGCCCGGCGGTTGAGGCGTCGGCTGGCCGGCCGGAGAGCCGGGACGGCCGGCGGTCGCCCGCATCTTCTCCAGCACCTCCTCGCGGGGCCCTTCGAGCTGGACCACGCCGTCACGCATCATCAGCAACCGGTCGACCCGCGCCAGGACGCCGGCCCGGTGGGCGATGATGACCACGGCCGCGCCACGGGCGGCGGCGCCCAGAATGGCCTGCATCAGGGCGGCTTCGCCCTCCTGGTCGAGATTGGAATTGGGCTCGTCCAGCACCAGCAGGACCGGGTCGTTGTAGAGCGCCCGCGCCAGGGCGACGCGCTGCGCCTGCCCCGCCGACAGGCCCTGACCATAGGGCCCCAGAACGGTGTCGTAGCCATTCGGCAATCGCAGAACCAGTTCATGCGCGCCCGCGGCCATGGCCGCCTTCACCGCGTTCCGGTCGGCCGTTTCCTGATCCACGCCGATCGAGGTCGAGAAGCGCGAGATATTGTCCTTGATCGAGCCGGCGAACAGGCTCGGGACCTGGGGCAGATAGCCGATCCAGCGCGCCAGTTCGTCGCCTTCACGGGCTTCGTACTCCGCGCCATCCAGCCGCACGGCTCCGGCCTGGGGCTTCAGGGCGCCGGCGATGACGCGGGCGAGGGTGGTCTTGCCTGAACCGCTCGAGCCGACGATGCCCAGTGTCTCGCCCGGCTTCAGCGCGAAGGCGACGCCGCGCAGCTGGGGCGCCTCGGTGTCGGGAAATTTGACCGAAACGCCCTCGACCTGCAGCCGGCCCTTGGGGTCGGGCAGGGTGGTGCGTTCGCGTTCCACCGAGGCGGTGCTGGCGAACAGCTCCGTCAGGATCTTCCAGCTGGCGACGGCCTGCACCAGGCTGGGCCATACGCCGACCAGCAGTTCGATCGGGGCCACGGCGCGGCTGAGCAGCACCGAGGCGGCGATGATCGAGCCCGGCGTGATCTCGCTTTTCACCGCCAGCCAGGCGGCGAGGCCCAGGGCCGCCGACTGCATCACGAGGCGCAGGAATTTGATCGCCCCGGAATAGTGTCCGCCCGCCAGCTGGGCGTCAGCCTGGGCGGCCGTGGCCAGTTGGCGCTGTTCGATCTGACGCGCGATCGAGGACTGCCGCATGCCGAGGGCGCGAACCACCTCGGCCTGGTTGGCGACGCCTTCCTGGGCGGCATAGGCGTGGTTCTGCGACTGGATGGCCTTGTTCAGGCGGGGGCGGGTGTCGCGCTCGTTCAACCAGGCCAGGGTGAAAAGGATGATCCCCCCCACCAGGGTCAGCACCCCGATGGCAGGGTGAAGCAGAAAGCAGCACAGCAGATAGATCGGGGTCCAGGGCGCATCGAACAGGGCCAGCATGCCTTGGCCGCCGATGGCGCCGCGCACATTGTCGAACTCACGCAGCGCCTGGGTGTTGGGCGACTTGGCCTGCAGATCCACGACCCGCGCCAACACCTTGCCGGACAACAATCGATCCAGCCTTAGTCCGGCCCGCAGCATCAGCCGTCCGCGCAACCAGTCGAGCCCGGCCAGGGCCGCCAGGGCGAAGACGGCGACCGCCGTGACGAGCACAAGGGTCGTCAGCCCCCCCGTCGGCACAACGCGGTCGTAGACCTGCATCATGTAGAGCGTGGGGGTCAGGTACAGCAGGTTGACGAGGGCCGAGAACCCGAAGGCCCAGATGAAATGGGTCTTGCAGGCCGTAAGCGCCTCGGCCAGGGGCTCGGTGCCCGGCTTGCTGGGAAGCAGGTTCTTTAACACAGGGGCGGTCGGTTCCAGCGGATCGGGGCGTCAGTCTAACGGTTTGATGCGGTTACAGATAGGCGGCGCGGTCGCCACGGCAAATACAACGAATTGGGACGACGGAGTCATCCGGATCGGCGCTGTGCAATCTCCGCGCCACCACGACCGGATCCGCAACCTGTCAGAACCGTAACTTGCGAGCCGGTTCGGGGGATGACAAGGCTCCTTTACTTCACGGAGGGCTCCCATGCTGACGATCGAAAACCTGACCCATGTCTACGGCAACGGAACGCGGGCGCTGGACGATGTCAGTCTGGGCATTCCCAAAGGGATGTTCGGTCTGCTGGGGCCAAACGGGGCGGGAAAGTCGACGCTGATGCGGTCGATCGCGACCCTGCAGACGCCGACGTCGGGTTCGATCCGTTTCGGCGACATTGATGTCGTCAAGGATCCGGAACATCTGCGTCGCGTGCTGGGTTATCTGCCCCAGGATTTCGGCGTTTATCCGCGTGTGTCAGCCTACGACATGCTGGATCACATGGCGGTGCTCAAGGGCGTGTCCAACGGCAAGGACCGCAAGCAGACGGTCGAGGCCTTGCTGAACCAGGTCAATCTGTGGCCCGTGCGCGGCAAGGCGCTGGCCGGCTTCTCGGGCGGCATGCGCCAGCGCTTCGGCATCGCCCAGGCCCTCATCGGCAATCCTGAACTGATCATCGTCGATGAGCCAACCGCCGGCCTCGACCCGGAAGAGCGCAACCGCTTCCTCAACCTGCTGGCCGAGGTGGGCGAGAACGTCGTTGTCATCCTGTCGACCCACATCGTCGAGGATGTGACCGATCTGTGCCCCCGCATGGCGGTGTTGGCCGGCGGAAAGATCCAACTGGAGGGCTCGCCGGTCGAGCTGACCCACGCCCTCGAGGGCCGGGTCTGGCGTAAGACGATCGACAAGGCTGATCTTGCGGCACAGCAGGCCAGCCGAAACGTCATCTCGACGCGCCTGTTCGCGGGCCGCACCGTGATCCACGTCCTGTCAGACACCCATCCCGGCGACGGCTTCGAGCGCGCGCCGGGTGGGCTGGAGGATGTCTATCTGGCGACCGTCAACGCTTCGCGCCGCGCGGCCTGAGGGACGGATCATGTTCGCCAAGATCGCCAGTTTCGAATTCCGCTACCAGCTGCGCCAGCCGGCCTTTTGGGTCATCGCCATCGTCTTCGGCCTGCTGGCCTTCGGCGCGGTCGCCAGCGATAACGTCTCGCTGGGGTCCGGCGGCAATGTGTACAAGAATGCGCCGTACGCCCTCGCGGGCGCGCACATCATCTTCAACGTCTATTTCATGCTGGCGACGACCGCGATCGTGGCCAATGTGGTTGCGCGGGACACGCAGACCGGCTTCGGGCCGATGATCCTGTCCACCCGGATCACCAAGGGCGCCTATCTGTACGGCCGCTTCTTCGGGGCCTTCGCGGCGGTGGCGCTCTGCTACATGAGCATCGCCATCGGCACCCTGCTGGGCACCTTCATGCCCTGGGTCGATCCCGAGACGATCGGGCCGCTGCGGCTGGGCGACTACGCCTATGCCTATGGCGTGTTCGGCCTCACCGGCCTGTTCCTGACCTCGGCGCTGTTCTTCATGCTGGCGACGATCACGCGTTCAATGATGGCGACCTATATCGGCGTCGTCGGCGTACTGATCGCCTATCTGGCCTCGACCGGCGTGCTGGGCTCGCGGCCTGAGTTCGAGACGGCCATGGCCTGGGCCGAACCGTTCGGTTCGGGCGCCTACGCACTGGTCACCAAATACTGGACGGCGGCTGAGCGGAACACGCTCAACGCACCGCTTGAGGGTGTGCTGCTGTGGAACCGCGTGATCTGGACCGCGGTCGGCGCCGTCTTTCTCGCCGCCGCCTATCTGCTCTACCGACCATCCCCGCGCGGGGCCAAGCTGAAGAAGCAGGAGCGGCTGAAGGCGCTGGTCGAGACGGATGTCGTCGTGACGCCGGTCGGCGCCCTGCCGCGCCCCAGCTATGGTTTCGCCAGCGGCATGACCCAGCTGTGGTCGCGCGCCGTGTTCGAGACGGTGCTGGTGTTCAAGAGCCCGGCCTATGTGGTGCTGGTCCTGCTCGCCATGGCCTTCGCCGTGGCAACGCTGTTCTTCACCGGAGAGATCTACGGGGCGCCGATCCTGCTGGTGACGCGCGTCGTCATCACCGCCATGACCGGAACGTTCGGCCTGATCTCGATCATCATCGCTATCTATTATGCGGGCGAGCTGGTCTGGCGGGACCGCGAGCGAAAGGTG
>JALYPS010000148.1 GCA_030856285.1 Pseudomonadota bacterium | reverse complement strand
GGAAGGGCATCATGGCTTAGGCGACCATTCGGTAGGCGTGGCGGTCGGAGGCGGGGGCGACCCGGCGGGGCGGCTCGGCGAGG
The DNA here is from genome assembly GCA_030856285.1 of Pseudomonadota bacterium. Classification (GTDB taxonomy): domain Bacteria; phylum Pseudomonadota; class Alphaproteobacteria; order Caulobacterales; family Caulobacteraceae; genus Brevundimonas. Next base: position 2,970 of record JALYPS010000148.1, on the reverse strand, counting down.
CCGAGGGTCAGGTAGAAGTAGACGAACTCGGTGGCGGTCACGATGTGGGAGTGGGTGTCGTGGACCGGCTTCGGCTCGGACGTGGCCTTGCCGGTCATCTTGGTGAAGGAGTAGGCGACGTGGCAGGCCTTGGTCCGCTTGCCGCCCTGGTTGTCCTCGTAGGAGGAGAAGGCCATCCCGGCGCGGGTGGCGTTGCGCCGGTCGTCGTGGAGGTTCCCGGCGTGCCTCAGCGCCTTGTAGAGCGGGGCGATCGGGTGGGGCCGGCGCACGCCGGCGGCGGCCCGCGTGCGGAGGTCCATCGTCTTCTTGACGAACAGGTCGTAGAAGGAGATGCCGCTGTGGCGGGCCGCCCCGGCGGGGTCCATGTAGTAGCGGACCCGGTCGCCGCCCCACGGGAGGGAGGCGAAGAAGGCCATCACGGCGCGGTCGCGGTCGGTGACGGGCATCCCCCAGCATTCGTCCCCCGGCGCCGGCTCGACGCCGGTGAGCAGGTGGGCGTACCACTCGACGGGGGTCAGGTTGCGCTCGTAGGAGTCCAGCCAGTGGATGCCCCGGTTGCCGCCGGTCCAGCGGGGTTGGCCCCAGACGATCGCGGTGTCGTCGGCGTGGCCGGGGTCGATCCCGACCAGCAGCATCTCGGTCGGGACGTAGCCGATGTCGAGGAGGGGGAGGGAGCGGGCGGTCGGGTAGACGAAGGAGCCGAACCCCTTGTAGGGGTCGCGCTCGACCTCGCGGGCGAACCCCTCGGGGTCGTGGTGCCAGCGGGCGCGCTCGGCGGCGAACCACTCCTGGGTGAAGTAGGGGTTCTCGCCCCAGTTGAGTTCGTAGACGAGGTGCGGCGTGAGCTGCTTGGCGCCGCCCTCGCCGCTGCCGCCCCACGCCTTCCACCAGGCGTCGCCCTCCTCGAACGACTCGGACGAAACGGCGAAGCGGTGGTCGGTGGTGCCGGCGATGGTGCCGAACACGTCGTCGAAGTGCTCGATGAAGGCCGCCTCGTCCACCACGGCGTAGGTGGCGCGGTCGCCGCGGCCGGTCTTGGAGGTGGTGGACTCGCCGCCGATGGTGGCCCCGGTGGCGGGGTTCTTCAGCAGCATCTTCAGCCGGTGCTCCTTGGGCTTGAAGCCGGCCGGGAGCATCCACGGGGGGAGGAAGCGGAGGATGAAGTCGATCTTGCCGAAGAGGGACTTCATCGACTGCGGCTTGTCCACGAGTTCTTCCTTGCGGGAGACCATGAAGCCGTCGCCGAGGCGGAACAGCCAGTGCCAGACCCCGAAGAGGCAGGCGGTCCAGGAGGCGCCGAGGCCGCGGGCCTTGGACACGAAGAGGTCGGCCGGCTCCGGCATGGCGGCGAGGTCGGCCATGTGCTGGACGAGCTTCACCTGGAAGGCGAAGGGGACGAAGGGCTTGTAGACCTCCTCCCCCCTGCGGGCGCGGGGTTCGTGGATCCAGGGGTAGGCGGTGGCGAAGTAGGCCGGGTCGTCGGCGCAGATGCGGAGTTCCTCGGCGCGGAAGGCCGGGGAGGACGCGCCGGCGACCTGGAGCCGGCCGCGGAGTTCGCCGACGGCATCCCGCCAGGCGAACCACTCGTCGCGCCAGGCGGGGTTGCCGTCGTCGTGGCCGGGGACGCGGGCCAGCCCGTAGGGTTCGAGGCTCGGCACGCGGGCGTCGCCGCCGAACGAGGCGTCCGGGTCGTAGGCGGACACGCCCTAGCCGCAGGGGTGGGCGGCGAACCGCTCGGCGAGGTCGGCCAGCGTGGCCCGGGCGTCCTTCGCTTCGCGGATGGAGCGGAGGCGGCGGGCGGCGAGGGCCGGGTAGCGGGCGTGGGGTCCGCGCCGGGGGGTGGGCGGCGGCAGCAGGCCGCGGGTCCGGTAGTACCGGATGGTCGCCCGGCGGACCCCGGTCAGCGTTTCGAGTTCCGCGATCGTGAACACGGGCCGCCTCCTTGGTCCCGGCCAAGATAGGCGACATAACGGGACCACCCCTATCGAAACGGCGCCACGATGGGGGGCGCGGGCCGCCGGTCGTTCGCGTTCCTCCCTCCGACTCGTCCCCCGCCGGCGGTCCGCCCCCGTTGCGGGGCGTCGATGCGTTGGATATCCTTCCGATATGCCAATCGGAGACAAAAGGGGGGGCGGTCGTGGACAGGCGGACGCTGCTCAAGGGGATCGCCGGGGCCGCCGCGGGCCTCGTGCTGCCGACCACGGTCGGCGAGAACGCCGAGGCGGTCCGGCGCTATTGGGCGCTCGACCGGACGATGGTCGGCCGGGTGGTCGTGAGGCACGTGGACGACTACCTGCCCCGCCTCCCCACCTGGGCTGGCTTTATGGACGCCTTCGCCTCGATCCCCATCGTGGTGGAGATCGCGGAGGACCCGTCCTCCCCGTCCTCCCCGTCCTGCCGCCTGGACGGCGCGCCGCACCTCGTCGCCTGGGGGGCGATCGCGGCGTCCGGGTTGCCGCTAGCGTCCCTTCTCCAGGAATTCGCGCTGCCGGCGCGCCCGCTCCAGCGGCGTTAGCCCCTCCTCGATCGCGGCCAGTTCCCGCTCGGGGCCGAGCTGGGCGCCCTCGGCCCGGGCGCCGGCCGTCCCCAACCCGCCCGTCTGGATCGCGGCCAGCGCCGACCCCGACTTCGCCAGGACGATCCCCGGCTTCTTGTTGTCGTGGATGCCGATCAGCAGGTCGCGCTGGTAGTTCAGCCCCAACTGCGCGTTCTCCACCACCTGCGCCATCTGCTGCGCCCTGATCCGCGGGAACGCCTCGGCAAGTGCCACCGTCATTCGCCTGTCCCACTCGCCGGACTGCCGCCACCGGCGCAGGGTCCGCTCGTCGGGCAGGTAGGGCTCGTGCGGACACTCCTCGGCCAGCCACTCCCCCAGCCGGGGGATGCTGCGGTGGCAGAGCACGTACCCCTCGTAGGCCAAATCTTCGAGTTCTTGCGGGTACCGCCGCGCCCTGGGGTCCGTGTCCATCC
>JALYPS010000140.1 GCA_030856285.1 Pseudomonadota bacterium | reverse complement strand
AAAACCAAAGTGAAGACGAAGAAGGGAGGCTTCTCCAGCCTGAGCACGGCGGACGCGGACTTGGAAGCGGGCGGCGGCGGGGGCGGAGGAGGAGGAGGAGGTGGAGGTGGAGGTGGCGGCGGCGGTGGAGGCTGCGTCACTGGAGGAACCTGGGCCATTGAGCACCCGGCCACTGGCAAGGCGACCGCCACGACCAACAGCATCAGCACGACCCTGAGAATTTTCATGTCCAGCGGCTTTCGGTCAGGGTCAGCGAGAGGTCCAGGGCGAGGCCTTGCGCAGCCGGTCGGCGGCTGTCGGGATCGAGGTCCTCGGCCACGACGCTGACGGTAACCGGCTGGTCCCCGTCCCCGATCAGGTTCAGCACCTCCTCGCCGAAGCGAAACGGCAGGCTGTAGGCCCCGCGATGCCCGGCGTGCTGCCCTTCCGCAAGGTGAAGGAAGGTCGGCGAGGCGCCCAGCGACACGGTCCGGCCCGCGCAGGTCATGCGAATCTCGATCGATCGGTCGAGCAGATTTTCCGTCGCCGCATAGGCTACGGACCCCGCCCCCCTGATCATCAACGTATCGTCGGCGGCCCGCATTCGGGCCAAGGCTTCGGCGGGCAGATCCAGACTCATGCGGTCTCGCCTCGTCTCGCCGTCGGCGCGCATCTGATAGACCACCCCGCCCAGCGGCTCGCGTCGGGTGGCCCCCGGAGGTCCGGCGTCCGGCGCGCTGAACACCGGAAAGGGAAACAGGTGGTCATAGACGTAACCCAGCGAGCGGGTTTCGAGCACGTCGCCGACGCGCCAGTCTCCGGTATCCTCACCCTGGGCGCCGACAAAACCGCCCAGCGTGCGTCCCGTCCAGTCGGCCGGATAGATGTTGGCCGCCTGCCGCGCATGCCAGGTCGCCCAGACCCGGTCGACATTGGCGTGATGAAGCCAGAAAATCGGATCAGTGGCCGCTGTCGCCAGCCGCTTCATCAGACCGCCGACCAGCTCGTGAATGAAGTTGTGGCCATAGCCCTCGACCATCCCGGCTCCGTCAGGAAGCTTGCCGGCGAAGGTCTCGAACCCGTCGGAGGTCAGTCGCGCGACATGCGGTGACCGCGCCCACCGGGCAGCACTGAAGTCCAGCGTGTCCACACCGGCGGCCCGTTGCCGTTCGTAAAGCAGCGCGTCCGGACCTGTCACCCATGACGGCAGGGTCTGGTGCTCCTGGGCATCCCAGTAGGGCATGGCGAAAGCCGTGTGCCCGGTCAGTCCCGCGATGATCCGCTCGAGGTGCGCGAGCTGGAGTCGGTGCCAGGGCAGGAACAGTCCGTTGTTGTGCTGGCCGTTGCGCGCATGAATGGTGTTCTGCCGCGACCATGAGCGTGGATCGTTGCGGCGCTTCATCAGCGCCATGCCCTCGCCGAACGCCACCACATCATCGCTGGTCGCCGAGAGGCTGGAGGCGCCGCGCCGAACGCGCCGCGCCGTCTGGCCGAAAGCGGGACCGGCTCCAAGGCCGAGCATCGCGGCGCCGGCCAGCGCCCTGCGTCTGTCGATCTTCACGAAGCCCCCGCTCCCCAACCCGTCGGGGCAGCCCCTGACGCAGGCGCAGGTTTCACGAATCTCCGGTCGCTGTCGAGCCTGCTCCGGGCGTCGGCTCCTGCCCAATGAACCGCGCATCACGCGCCGCCATCCAGGCCTCGCGAACGCCCTGCCGGGGCATGTCGACGCCGAATACCGCCAGCTGGCCCACCCAGACCTCGGACATCTGCTGCACCGTGCCCTGCAGCCAGGACGGCGGCTGCTGCCGCGACCAGTTCAGGGGCGAAACGGCGTTGAACACCAGCAGGAAGGCCGCGGTCACAAAGATCGCACGGCTGGTCCAGCGCCGGTCGCGAGCCGCGACGCCCTCATCGTCCAGCGGCGGGGCAGGCGGAAAGGCGAACCGCCCCAAGGCCGCCAGCCTGTTCTCGCGCGTCGGCAGGTCGTGGGCGTCGGCGCTCTGGTTCCAGTCGCTGTAGGGATCGGCCGGGCCGGGCGGCAGGCTCTCGTACAGCGGCGGGAACGGCGATTCCGGCCGGTGAACCGGAAACGGCTCCAGCGGGATTTCGGGAGGATCGCGGTCGTCGTTCATCGCCGTCTCAACGCCTCAGAACTGGAAGTAGATGAAGGGGGCCACGCCGTCTGGACGCACCGCCTCGATGAGCAGGAAGGCCGCCCCGACCAGCAGGCCGAGGGTCACCGACGGCGCCGCCTTGAGCCGCTCGGCCATGCCCTCGATGGCGCGCGGCGGCAGCCAGTGCATGGCCAGACCGCCGACGATCAGGGTCAGCAGCAGCGGCGTCAGCGCGGTGACCGGCGCGATCCGTCCCAAGCCCTGCAGCATGGCCATGGCCAGATCGAAATTCTCGGCGCGGAAGAGGATCCAGCCCATGCAGACGATGTGGAAGGTTACCAGCACCCCGATCACGGTCGGCACCACCTTGCGGTCGCCGAAGGCCGCGCGGCCCAGCCGTTCGATCACCTGCACCCCACCGTGCAAGGCGCCCCACGCCAGGAAGGTCAAGGCCGCCCCGTGCCACAACCCGCCCAGCACCATGGTGATGAAGACATTGATGCAGGATGAGATCAGCCCCTTCCGGCCGCCTCCCAGCGGCACATAGAGGTAGTCGCGCAACCAGCTGGACAGGCTGATGTGCCAGCGCCGCCAGAAGCTCTGCATCGACGACGCCCGATACGGCTGGTCGAAATTGCGCGGGAAGGAGTAGCCCAGCAGGGCGGCTATTCCGATCGCCATGTCCGAATAGGCCGAGAAGTCGCAATAGATCTGGACCGCATAGCCATAGGTCGCCGCGGCGATGTCGAAGGCTCCATAGGCGGACGGATCGAAGAACACCGGATCCACCAGGTTCACCGACAGCTCCGACGCGATCACGGTCTTCTTGAACAGGCCCCAGACTATCAGCAGCAGGCCATGGGTCGCCATCTCCCGCGACAACCGCGGCGTCCGGTCGAACTGCGGCAGCAGGTCCGACGCCCGCACGATCGGCCCCGCCACCAGATGCGGGAAGAAGCTCATCAGCAGCATGACGTCGAGCAGGCTCTTCGCCGGCGGCGTCTTGCCGCGATGCACGTCCACGACGTACGAAATGCCCTGGAAGGTGAAGAATGAAATCCCCACCGGCAGCACGATCTGGAGCAGCGGCAGGTCCCGCTCCCAGCCGAACCGCATCAGCAGGTCGCCGGCCTGTTCGATGAAGAAGCCGTAGTATTTGAAGAAGCCGAGGATCAGCAGATTGGCCGCGACGCCGAGGCCGACGAGCCAGACTGTTCTGCCCTCGCGCTCCCGCGTCCGCGCGATCAGCGCCCCGACACCCCAGTTGAGCACCGCCGAGGCGATCAGCAGGGCGACGAAACGCCAGTCCCACTGGGCGTAGAAGAACCAGCTGGCCAGCAGCAGGAACAGCTTCCGCCGCCCGTTCTCGCGCTCCAGCGACCAGGCGGTGAAATAGACGAACAGGAAGAAGACGCCGAAGGCGAGCGTGGGGAACAGCATCTATTCCGCCGCCCCGCGCCGCGCCGACCAGGCGTCATAGGCGGCCATCAGATCGGCATGCAGCACGCCGCCGATCCAGTCGGAACCGGCCGAGTTGAAATGCACGCGGTCGCGCAACATGAAGGGCTCGTCCCTCGTCGCCAGCCGATCCGCTGAACAGTCGCCGCCCATCCGCCCGTGCCAGTCCCAGAACGCCACACCCATGTCGGCGGCGACCCGGCGTTGCACGTCCCGCACCACCGCCAGCGACGGCGGCGGCGCCCGCAGGCCGTCGGCGCTGCAGCCGTTCACGACGCCGTTGCGCAGGGCGTCCGGCGCCCCGAGGATCATCAGCGAAGCCCCCGGCGCCAGCCGCCGCAAGCGCCTGATCTGTCCGCGCAGCAGCGCATCATAGGTCCGCGCGTCCAGACCGTCGTCGAACCCCTCGTTCGTACCGAAGGCCAGCAC
>JALYPS010000085.1 GCA_030856285.1 Pseudomonadota bacterium | reverse complement strand
GTCGAAGCCCGCGCCGCTCGCCGTGCCGAGGCCGAGGTGGACGGTCACGCCGGCGCCCGCGCCCGCATAGTCGGCCGTATCGACGCCGGCCCCGCCGTTGATCGTATCGTCGCCCAATGCGCCGATCAGGACGTCGTCACCGTCCCCGCCGTTCAGGGTGTCATTGCCCGAGCCGCCGTTCAGATGGTCGCTCCCGGCCAGGCCGTTGATCGTGTCGTTCCCGCCAAGGCCGCCGATGACGTCCGCCAGCGCCGTGCCGGTAATGGTCTCGTTGGTGATGTCGCCGCCGACCACCAGTCCCCCCGTCGGGGTCGCCGCTATGGTCTGGTCCGTAAACTGCAGGAACTCGACATTGGTCACGGTCACGTTCTGGCCGTTGCCTGTGACCGTGCCGGTCTGGCCGTTCCAGGTCACGGTGTAGGCGGCCCGCGCGCCGGAGAACACAACCGTATCGCTCCCGAGACCCCCGTCGACGACGTCCGTGCCGGTATTCGGGGTGAACCGGTTGTTGGCCGAGTTGCCGCGGAAGGTGTCCGAGCCGGTTCCGCCGATGGCGTTCTCGATCACCGCGCCTAGGGCGATGGCGACGTTGCCGATCAGGCCGCCGACGCTGGAGAAGGATCCCTGGCGCAGATCGATGATCTGGCCGTTGTTGAAGTAGCCCGAGAAATCGAACGTATCCGTGCCGCCTGCGTCCCAGGCGCAGAAGATGAGGGGGCTGAGTTCATTGTTGGCGCTGTACCAGATCTGGCCTGCGGTCGAGTTGAAGCCATAGACCGTGTCGCCTGTCCGGGTCGACATATTGGCCCCGTACAGCCGCTGGGCCGCCGAAATATCGTCCAGAAGCGGCGCAGACGAATAGCGCCGTGGGCCCGAGGCGTCCGTGCGGAAGTCAGCGCCGGTCTTCACCTCGTTGAAATAACTCATGACCGAGTACTGGAGGGAATCCTCGTAGTAGGTGGCGTGCGCTTCATAAGTGATGGTGACGCCGGCGCCGGCGTTGTAGGCGGCCGGGTGACTCAGACCAATGGCGTGGCCAATTTCGTGCAGCAGGGTCAGCTGGCCGTAGCCCTGCTGAACTGGCACGGCGTTGTAGGACAGAGAACTGTTGATCCAGACGTCGCCGTGGGACTGGCTGGAGCCGGTTTGCCCCGGGCTGGTTCCGGGCAGGTAGGCGAAGGCGGCAGCGCCGGACTGGCCAGAGCTGTAGTTGCCCAACAGGATGGTGGCGTTGTTCGAAAACTCGCTTCCGCTATTCTGGACGCGCTGGAAAGTGATGTTGGCTACGTCAGACCAGGCGGCGAACGCCAGAACGCTGGCGGCGATCTGGGCGGAGTTGAACTGCGAGAAGCCGGCCGTGTCGGTCGGCATCGTCGTGACCGAGTCACGGAAGGCGTAGGTCACCGTCGCCGCCGTGCCCAGGCCCGTGGCCCAGCTCTGGTTCGTGCGGGTGATCTGGGCGCCGGCGTCGGTAGAGCTCAGCGAAGGCTTGCCATTGGGGCCGAATATGCCCCGATCATCGTTGTTGAGGCCGAAATTCGGACCGCCGTCATCCGCCTGGGTCGTGCCGTGGAAGCGCGCACAGCAGGCGCACACCTGATAACTGGCGATCGCCCCGAATGAGGAGCTCTCCATCGGCTCTACGGGCTCCAGCGCCTCGCCGAGGCCGGTGAACCGCTGGGTCTGGCCTGTAAAGCCCTCGAAAGCCTCGAGAAGACCGTTCTGGTTGCCGCCAACGCGGTTGCTGATCAAGCCGAAGAACATGGGGCCACCGTCGTCGAGGAATAATTGGAGAGGATCATCGTAACGCCACGAGCCGAAACGACAAGCGCGATGCAATCATGATGTAATAAACATTTCGACATACACTTCAGGATTGTCATGCGATTCACGCCGTGTTTCTTGGCGTCGGGTCGGGTCACTCTTCATCGATAGTGATACGTCGCTGAACCCCCGCGGGACGCAACGTTCATCCCCGTTTCAGACTTGGCCCGCCAGGGACCCAACGCATGGTGCGGCCATGTTGAACCGGCGCCCCCCCGACCGCCGATCAGGCGCCCGTCGAGAAGACGTCGCCGAATTCCGCGTTGGCGCGATCATAGTCGCTCATCCGGCCGATATCGATCCAGTAGCCGTCGTCACGCTGACAGCAGACCTTGAGACCGCGCGCGAGCATCTGGGTCAGCAACTGGGGCATGTCCATCGGTTGATCCTCCGGGATCAGGTCCAGGGCGCTTTCCGACAGAACATAAAGGCCCGCGTTCACCGGATAGGCGAAGGTCGGCTTCTCCGTGATGCTCAGCACCACGTTGTCGCCGGACTCAATCACGCCGAACGGCACCTGGATGCGATGCTCGCGGACCACGACAGTCAGATCGGCGCCGGACGCCTCATGGGCCTCGATCAGGGCGTAGTAGTCGATGTGCATGAGCACGTCGCCATTGGCTAGAATGAACGGCCCGTCCCCCGGACGCGGCATCAGGCTGAGTGCGCCACAGGTTCCCAAAGGCCGGGTCTCGCGCAGGTAATCGATCTCGATGCCGAAATCGGAACCGTCCCCGAAATGGCTCTCGATCTGGTCGGCCCTGTAGTTGATCGACAGGAAAAAGCTGCGGAACCCCTGCTCGGCGAACGTGCGGACAATGGTTTCCAGCACCGGCCGGGGACCGACCTTCAGCATCGGCTTGGGCGTGTCCAGCGTCAGCGGCGCCAGCCGCTCGCCCTTTCCTCCGGCCATGATGACGATGCGGTTCGGGCGTTCCGGCGCGGACAGGAAGTCCGACGGCATGGCCAGGCCGACCACCACGCCATCGTCCAGAATGGGCAGGTGCCGCAGTTGCCGGTCGCGCAACTCGGCCAGGATGGCGCGACGTGACGCCCCGACGGCGATGCCGGTCGGCCGGGCGTTCATAACCTCGTGGCAGGGGGTCTGCAGCGTCGCGCCGGCGATGATGGCGCGGCGGACGTCGCCGTCCGAGAGCGTGCCCAGCAGCCGCCGCCCGCCATCCACCACGAGGCAGATACCGCGCCCCGACGCGTTGATGGACTTGAGCGCGACCTCAAGCGCCTCGTCAGGCCCCAGCAGGGTTTGTTCCCAGCTCTTCATGTCGCCTCCCTGCGCCTGGCGGGCGCCCCGAGCAGCAGCACGTCGGCGTCGAGGCAGTCCCGCACCACGACGGCCCCCGCGCCCACCACGACCCGGTCGCCCAGCCGGACGCCTTCGCGGATCACCGCGCCCGCGCCGATATGGCAGCCGGCTCCGACTGTGACGCCGCCGCAAAGGATGCTGCCCGGCGCGCAGTGGGTGAAGGCGCCGACAATGCAATCATGCTCAACGATGGCCCCGGTATTGACGATGACCCCGGCTTCGAGGGTCGCGCCCGGCTGGACCACGGCCCGGGCCAGAATCTGAACCGTCGGCTCCACCCGCGCCGTCACGGCGACGATAGCCGACGGGTGGCGGACGCCCGAAAAGCAACGGCCTTGCGCCTCGAGGCGGGTTTGGACCCGGCGACGCAGGTCCGACCCGACGGGGCCGCCGATGCCATTGATCAGTCCGCTGTCGGGCCAGTCCTTCAGGGCGTCGTCGTCGCCCAGAACGGGGAGCCCGGTCCACCCGAGAGCGGAATCCGGGTCAAGGAAGCCGGCCAACGCCCGCCCTTCCAGCCTCAAGGCGTCGGCCAGAACCCGGCCGTGCCCCCCGGCCCCGACGATGATCTCGGGCGCGCTCATGGCACGATGGCCTCGTCAGCTGCGAAAGCGACCGCCGCCGGTCGGCCGACGAGGCTCCACGCCTCCATTGGAGACAGGCCGTCAGCCGGACGTTTGGCGGTCAGGAGTTCGAGACCCAGGGGTTCGCCCTCCGCGATCGGCCCGACCGCGACCAGACACCGGCGCGCGGCCAGCCGGTTGCCCGTCTCCTCGAGGGTCGGCCCCTTCTCGCTCGACCCCAGGGCGGCTTCGGTCTCGCGGATCATAACGACCATGGCGGCGAGTTCGTCAGGCTCCAGGGAAGCGGCGTGGTCCGGCCCGGGCAGCGTCCGGTCGAGGGTGAAATGCTTCTCGATGACCACCGCCCCGCGGGCGACCGCCGCCACCGGGACGACCAGACTGCGGGTATGGTCGGAATAGCCGACCCGCACCCCGAACTGCCGGGCCATGGTGTTCATCGCCCGCAGATTCACCGCCTCCAGCGGCGTCGGATACTGGGTCGTGCAATGCAACAGAGTCACCCGCTCGCGCACCGCGGCCAGACCGGCGTCCGTCGCCAGCGCCGCCGCGAACGCCGGGCGGCCCGAGGGTTCGCCCGTCTGTGTCAGGGCGAAGGCGATGACGCCCAGCGCCTCGGCGATCTCGTCCATCGTCGCCATACCCGTCGAGACGATCAGCGGCCGGCCCAGCCGAGCCGCCTTCAGCAGCATGGCGCCCCAGGTGATATCCCCGGACGGAATCTTGACCGCCGGCATGTCGAACCCCGCCAGCATCTCCAGACTGTCCATGTCGAAAGCCGTCGACATGAAATGCACGCCGCGCTCGGCGCACCGATTGGCCAGCGCCCGATGGTCGTCCGTCGTCAATTGCAGGGCGCGCAGCATCTCCAGCTGACCGCCGTCCTCGCCGGTGTTCTCGATCTGATAGTCGGCCCTGGCGGCCCGGCGCGTGACCAGGCGGGCGGCGTCGAAGGTCTGGAATTTCACTGCATCGGCCCCGGCCGCGGCCCCGGCGTCGACCATGGCCAGCGCCCGTTCAAGCGAACCGTTGTGGTTCACTCCCGCCTCGGCGATGACGAACACCGGCTCGCTCATGCGCCGGCCTCCACGAACTGTTTGGCCAGCAGGGTCTGACGATCGGGCAGGCCTTTCAGGATTTCGACGATGCGGCCGGCGCTGCGACCGTCTCCATAGGGCGTATCCCCGTCGCCGCGTGGCATGGCGAGGGCCTTGCGGATGGCGTCGGCGATGGCTCCGGTTTCGGGTTCCGCATGGACCACCGTAGCCGCCGCCGGACGGCCGGCCTGCCGGTCGCCGATATCCACCGCGGGCGTGCCGAGAGCGGGCGCCTCATAGAGGCCGCTGGAGGAGTTGCCGATCACCGCATCCGCGATCTTCATCAGCGAGAGATAGCGCGTCTGTCCGAGCGAGTCGCTTAGCTGCGTGTGCGGCCGACGCGCCGCCCAGGCGCCCATGGTCGTCGCTATCGCCTCCCGGCCGGCGTCGGCATTGACCCCGGTGATCCAGACCGTCGCCTCGCCTGTGGTTTTGTCCAGCGCTTCCAGCAGGGCGTGGACCTGCGCTGCTCCACCGTCCGCCGCCAGGGTGACGGGATGGAAGGTGACCAGCAGATTGCGCGCGCCCAGGGGACATCCGAGGGCCGCTTCCAGTGCGGAGCGGTCCAGCAAGGGCGTTCGCCGCAGATGATCCAGCCCTGGACTACCTGCCACATGGACCCGCCATCCCTCCTCACCCATCCGCCGGACCCGCTGCGCGGCGGCCTCGTGTGTGGCCAGATGAACGTGGGACAGTTTCGTCAGGGCGTGCCGCGCCGCATCGTCGATGGCGCCACGGGTAAGGTCTCCGCCCGCGATATGCGCCACCGGCAGGGCATGAATCAGCGCCGCCGAAGCCGCCGCCAGAATTTCGTAGCGGTCGCCCAGCACCAGCAGCAGATCTGGCTTCAGCCGCGCGATCGCCTCGCTGACCCCGGCCAGGGCCGCCGCCATCGAGCGGCTCACGCCGATCGGGCTGTCATCGGTCAGGCCAAGAGGCACGCGCGCATCGATGGGGAAGCCGTCGGCCTCGATCACCTTGACCGTCTCGCCGAAGCGCGGCTCCAGATGGCTGCCGGTCACGATGAGCTGCAGTTCGAGGTCCGGATCGGCCGCGACGTCCCGCATCACCCAGTACAGCAGTCCATAGTCGGCCCGACCGCCCGTCACCACGCAGATGCGGCGAGGCGTCATCCGCCGTCCGCCAGACAGGCGCTGGACGGCAGGGTGATGACCCGCGCCTCGAGCGCTTCGGCCACCGTCAGGGACGCGCGCGGGCAGGCGGCGTACATCGGCAGGCGGTGCAGCAGGGTCCAGAGTGGCCGGGCCATCAGGCCCGCCGCCGCCAGCGCCTCAAGGGTCGGATCCCGGTCCGCGGGATCATCCATCAGGATGCCGTTGAGCCAGGCGTTGGACCGCGCGTCGGCCGGCTCGGCAAGCAACCGAACCCCGTCCACGGCGGCGAAGGCCTCGGCGTAGCGCGCGGCCAGAACGCGTTTGCGCGCGATCATATCCTCCAGCCGTTCCAGCTGGGCGCAGCCCAGCGCGGCGTTGAGATTGGGCAGGCGATAGTTGAAGGCCACCTCGTCGTGGTTGAAGGCCCAGGCATGGGGCTGTTTGGCCGTGGTCGTCAGATGCTTGGCGCGAAGGGCGAGAGCCGGGTCATTGGTCAGGATCGCCCCACCGCCGCCGGTGGTGACGATCTTGTTGCCATTGAAGCTGAGCGCCGCGAGCCGGCCACGGCCGCCGACGTGCGCGCCGCGCCAGTATGTCCCGAGCGCCTCGGCCGCATCCTCGATCAGGATCAGGCGCCAGCGATCCGCCAGCAAGGCCAGGGCGTCCAGATCACAGGGGAGGCCGAGCACATGGGTGACAGCCAGCGCCCGGATGATCGCACCCGTCCCCACGTTCCGGCAGACGCCGTCCTCGATCCGGGCGACGGCCTGGAGATGACGCTCAAGCGCCTCCGGGTCCACGCCCAGGATCGAGGCGTCGGCTTCCACAAAATGAGGGACGGCCCCGGTGTAGCTCACGGCATTGGCCGTCGCGACAAAGGTCAGGGCCGGTACGAGGACCTCATCACCCCGCCCGACGCCGGCCAGCAGCATGCAGACATGCAGGGCCGCCGTTCCGGTCGACGCTGCAACCGCATGGGCGACGCCGGTGGCCTCTTCCAGCTCCCGTTCGAACCGGTCGACATAGGCGCCGACAGATGAGACCCAGCCCGAGTCCAGGCAGTCCTTCACATAGGTCCATTCCGCACCGCGGAATTCGGGTTGGTGGAGGGCCGTCGGACCCTGATGATCGCCCAACGCGCTCCGCACCGCCGCCACGACGCGGTCGGCGACCGGCTCAACGTCGACACAGGAAGCCACGGGATGGGTCACAGGACGTAGCGCTCCGCGTTGTAGGCCGATAGATTCTCCGGCCGGCGGAACCAGGCGATGGTGTCCTCCAGCCCCCGGCGGAAACCGTCGTGGCCGCCATAGGCGGGGGTCCAGCCGGTCAGCCGGGTCATCAGCGAGGCGTCCGCCCACAGTCGTTCGACCTCGCTGAGCGCGGGACGAAGCCGCTGCCCGTCCTCCACGATCCGGGGCCGGGCGCCCATCAGTTCGGCGATCAGCGCGGCGGTGTCGCCAATGGAAATCTCGAACCCGCTTCCGACATTGACGGTCTGGCCCACGGCGGCGTCACAGGCGGCCAGGGCGGCGAAGGCGCGGACCGTGTCCGAGACGTGGTTGAAATCGCGCGTCGGCGCCAGGGCCCCCAGCTTAAGCTCGTCGGTCCCGGCGGCGATCTGGGTGATGATGGTCGGGATGACGGCGCGGGTCGACTGACGCGGTCCATAGGTGTTGAACGGCCGGCACACCGTTACCGGCGTGCCGAACGCGGCATGAAAACTCAGCGCCATCTGGTCCGCGCCGATCTTCGACGCCGAATACGGCGACTGGCCCTGCAACGGATGCGCCTCGTCGATCGGCACATAGCGGGCGGTGCCATAGACCTCGCTGGTCGAGGTGTGGACCACCCGCTCGACGCCCAGATCCCGCGCCGCCTGAACAATGTTGAGCGTGCCCCGGACATTGGTGTCCACATAGGTGTCGGGCGAATGATAGCTGTAGGGAATGGCGATCAGGGCGGCCAGGTGCAGGACCACGTCGCACCCCGTCATCGCGGTGCGCACGCCATGTGGATCGCGCACGTCCCCGGCGAAGACATCGAGGCCGTCGACGACCTCCGGCGGGCTGAAATCCAGCCAGCCGCGGCGGTCAAAGCTGTTGTACTGCACGAAGGCCCGCACCTCGCAGCCCTCGCGCACAAGATGCTCGACCAGATGCGATCCGATGAAGCCGTCCGCACCCGTGACGAGAACGCGCTTGCCGTCGAGGTTCATCGCTCTTTGTGGTCCCAAAGTCGTGTGATCCGCAACGTGATTGACGCCTGTTAACGAACTCCCAAGAGCCGCGACGTTCGGGCATCCGTTTCGAGGCTTGGCACGCCCGGGACCCCGACGCATGGTGCGGCCATGTTGAACCGGCGTTCCCCCGCTCTCCTCGCGGCCATTCTGTTCCTCACCGCAGCCCAGTCCGCATGCGGCCCGAAGGCTCCTGTCGCTGAGGCTGACCTCGAGATTGCGGCCCCGGCGGAACAGCGGCTGATCGCCCTGACGGATCTGGACCAGCGCGTCGCGAGCGTCGGCTATCGCCTGTCGACGGCCAATGCGGAGCTTTGTCCGGCGGTGCGCAATTCGGCGGGCTGGCTGCTCCACGCCGCGAGCCAGTACAGCCCCGAGCTGCGCCCCTACGCCGAGACGCGCTTCGGACTGGACGGAGACCTGCCGGGCCTGCTGGCGGTCCCCGAGGGGTCGGCCGCCGCCATCGCCGGGCTGCGCCGGGGCGATCTCCTCCTCAGCGTCAACGGCGAAGCCCTGACGCGCGGCGTCACGCGCCGGGCGGCGGCCTTCGAGGGCGTCGAGGCCAATATCCAGACGCTGGATGTCGCCCTCGCTGCCGGACCCATCGACATCGCGTTCCGCCGCGAAGGAAACGACCAGACCGCGCGGATCATGCCGCAACGCGCCTGCGGCTACGACGTCCAGCTGGATCCGTCCGACGAACTCAACGCCAGGGCGGACGGGAAACGCCTGTTCATCACCACCGCCATGGCCGGGTTCACCGCGACCGACGACGAGCTCGCCCTCGTGCTCGGCCACGAACTCGCGCACCACGTCCTCGGACACCGGGGCTGGCATGAGGCCGAGACGCGGGGCCGCCAGACCCAGACCGTGCCCGCCCTCTCCGCCACAGCGGGCGGGGCCGAGCGGCAGGCGGACCGCGCCGGCCTCTATCTCGCCGCCCGGGCCGGGTTCGACAGCTCCATCGGCGCCGCCTTCTGGCGGCGGTTCGGGGCCTTCGACTGGCGGGTCCGCTATCCGCAATGGGGGCACCCCTCAGCCGAGGCCCGCGCCCGCGCCCTGGAACAGGTTCAGGCTGAAATCAGCGCCCGCCGGGCGT
>JALYPS010000063.1 GCA_030856285.1 Pseudomonadota bacterium | reverse complement strand
GGTCGGGGATCGGCGCGGCGGAGACGTCGATGATCAGGCTGTCAGCCGGTTTGATCTTCGTCTTCACCAGACCCTTGAGGCCCTCGACCCGGACGACCGCGCCGAAAGCCGATTTGAGCAGGGCCTGGGCCTCGCCGGCGGGGCCGACCAGGATCAGGCGACGGTTGGGGGCCGCGACGAATTTCTTCACCTCCTCCAGGCTGGCGACCACGCCCTCGCGGTCGATGGGCTTGGCCGTGAAGCCGAAGGCGCCGATCGACAGGCCGAGACCGGCCTGGTCGTGGGCCGAGATGACGTGCACCGGGATATGCCGCGTCTCGGGCGTCCGCTTCAGCAGGTCGAGAAGGGCCAGTCCGTCCATGTCCGGCAGGCCGACGTCGAGCATGATCGCCTGCGGTCCATAGCGGCGGGCGAGGGAGGCCGCGGCAATGCCCTCATGGGTGATCACTCCCTTGAAACCGCTGTCGCGGACAAGCGCCAGAAGGATGGCCCCGAACCGCGGATCGTCCTCGACGATCAGGATCACCGGATCGCCGGGCGCAAGGGTATCGCGATCGTCGGCGATGACCTCGACCGTGGCGATCTCTTCCTCCTCGGACTCAGTCCGCACTGTCACCGCGCGGGTCGCCGAGGGGCTTGCCACCGCCGCCGTAGGACTGAAGTTCAGCGGCAGGAACAGGGTGAAGGTGCTGCCTTGCTCAGGTTCGCTCTCCACCTTCAGTTCACCGCCAAGGGTGCGGGTGATCTCGCGGCTGATCGACAGGCCGAGACCCGTGCCGCCGTATTTGCGGCTGGTGGTGCCGTCGGCCTGCTGGAAAGCCTCGAAAATGATCCGTTGCTTGTCCTCGGGAATGCCGATGCCGCTGTCGTGTACCGAGAAGGCGAGGACCTGTCCTGCGTTATTGAGGTGTTCGTTCCCCGGGCTCCAGCCCTCGGCGACCCGATCGACACGCAGACGGACGGAGCCGCTCTCCGTGAATTTGAAGGCGTTGGACAGCAGGTTCTTGATGATCTGAAGCAGCCGTTTGTCGTCGGTGTACATCGACGGCGGCAGGTCGGGGTCGATGTCGATCGAGAAGTCCAGCCGCTTGTCCTGGGCGATCTGGGCGAAGGTGCGGTGCATCTGGTTGCGCAGGGATTCCAGCGCCATCTCGCCGATATCGAGGGTGACGGTTCCGGACTCGATCTTGGACAGGTCGAGGATGTCGTTGATCAGGCCGAGCAAGTCCGAACCGGCGGCGTGGATGTTCTTGGAGAACTCCACCTGTTTGCCCGTCAGGTTCCCTTGCGTGTTCTCGCTGAGCATCTTGGACAGGATCAGCAGGCTGTTCAACGGCGTGCGCAGTTCGTGGCTCATATTGGCCAGGAATTCGGACTTGTATTTCGACGTCAGGGCCAGCTGTTCCGCCTTTTCCTCGAGGGCGAAGCGGGCCTGTTCGACTTCACGGTTCTTGGCTTCCACCTGCTGGTTCTGGGCTGACAGCAGGACGGCCTTGTCCTCGAGTTCGGCGTTGGATTGCTGCAGCTCCTCCTGCTTGGCGCGCAGCAGTTCCTCGGACTGGCGCAGGGAGCACGGTGATCTTGCGGCTGAGGTCGCCGTTGGCCACGGCGGTGGTCACTTCGGCGATGTTCCGCACCTGACCCGTCAGGTTGGCGGCCATGAAGTTCACGTTGTCCGTCAGGTCCTTCCAGGTCCCGGCCACGCCCTTCACGTTGGCCTGGCCGCCCAGCTTGCCCTCGGTGCCCACGTCCGCCTGCAGCGGCAAGGCTCCGACTACGTTCTCGCTGCGCCTCCCCAACTCTGCACCCAGGGCGGCGGGTCGTGGGAAACCGAACTGATCCTCGCCAATGGTCAGAACCTCGGTGTGATCGGCGGTTACACGCCGACCAATTGCGCGAGGCCAAGGTGAGCCTCCCGCGCCTTTCAATCCTGCTCGCGGCGCTGGCGACAGCCGGCGCCGGGCCGGTGTCGGGGCCTGCCGGCCGCTACGACGTCGTGGCCGTCCGTGCATCTTCGGAAGTCGCCGGCACGCCTGAGGCGATGAGGGACCCGACTCTCAGGGCTTTGGTCGGTCAGCGCATGACCTTCGAAAGCCGGATGGCCTGGTACGATGGCAGGGTTTGCGCCAGCGGGCGGACGCGACCGTCGACGGAGGCCTGGCCCCATCTGGCCGAACCCAATCTGTCCGACCTGCAGGTCGCCCCCGGCCCGACGGATCACCGGGTGAACCAGACGATGGTGATCGATTGCGGTGGTAGCGCCTATGACGAGATCACTCCGTTCCTGATGGTTGATCGTCGAGTGCTGGTCATGCGCAGCCGTAATGGCGTCGCCTATGTCGTACTGGAGCGCCCGCTGAACCGAGGCCAGGCGAGGGCCGTCGAGCGGGGATTGGTTCGCGCCGGCTTCGATCCCGGCCCGGTTGACGGGCGTATCGACAACCAGACGCGCCGCGCGATCGCCCTTTTCGGCCGAAGTCAGGGGGCGGAGTACGCCTTCGATCAAGGCGTCCTTACGGAAAACGTGGTGGCGGCGCTGCGCTGAGACCGGCCCTCGGCCCGATCAGGATCACCGGGGCGGCCGTGTGAAGGACTCTCGTGGGGGAGCGTGGCGGTGGCGGCAGTCTGACGAGAACTTGTCTCCACCAGCTACAGATACGGCAGGGGCCAGGAGCCCAGAGC
>JALYPS010000047.1 GCA_030856285.1 Pseudomonadota bacterium | reverse complement strand
CGCGAGGCGGCGGCCGCCTATGGCTCGGACCACTATTTCGCGCCCGACATCGCCCGCGCCACCGACGGCGTCCGGGCGGGCCGCTACCGCGTGTTCGCGGGGGATTTGCTGCCGTCAGCCTGATCTCGCTGGAACAGTGTATTCCCGCCCCCGATCTTCTCGCCCCTTTGGACCCGCAAGCGACCCTTTCGACCCCTCCGGGGCGGACGAATCCGCGCCATTTCCCGACCTGCGACCGAAATCGACGCAGCCGCGTGCATCAATGCTCAAACGCCCACGGGCGCGGTCTTTGACACGCTGAATTCCATCGACAGGACGCCCAGAGGCCTGTCGATCGCCGCCGGAGGCAGGCCCCTGCCGTCGCCTCGAAAAAGCGATGCAATTTTTCGGCTGAAACCGTGTCTTTCCGCCCCTCGCCTGCTGACGGCTTCAGCCCTGAACCGGCGCCTTGCGCAGAGCCGTCAGATTGGCCGAGCCCGTACAGAAGCAAACGGTGCGCAACTGGCGGATCACGGTCTGGAAATGCTCGACCACCGCCTCGGTCGAGACCGTCGCGGCCGTCAGCACCCCCGCCGCCTGACCGACCATGTCGGCGCCCAGCCGGATGGCCTTGGCCGCCTCGACGCCGTCGCGGATACCGCCCGAGCCGATGATCACGCCCTTGGGACAGGCCGCCCGAACCTCGGCGATGGCCCGGGCGGTCGGAATGCCCCAGTCGGCGAAGGCGGCGGCATGGGCCTTGTCGCCCTCGCCCTCGGCCCGCTCGCCCTCGACCGTAGCCCAGTTCGAGCCCCCGGCTCCGGCCACGTCGACCG
Source organism: Pseudomonadota bacterium (assembly GCA_030856285.1). Classification (GTDB taxonomy): domain Bacteria; phylum Pseudomonadota; class Alphaproteobacteria; order Caulobacterales; family Caulobacteraceae; genus Brevundimonas. The sequence goes on along the minus strand of JALYPS010000047.1, from coordinate 2,071 downwards.
CCGCCACGCCCATGGTGAACAGCCGTTTGGCCGTCGCCGCGGAGATCCCGGCCCCGGTCTCCTTGACCACCACTGGCGCGTCGATCGCCTTGACCAGCGCCTCAAGCGCCGCGCCGACGCCCCACCAGTCGCGGTCGCCCTCGGGCTGGCAGGCCTCCTGCAACGGGTTCAGGTGCACGATCAGGGCGTCTGCGGCGATCATGTCCAGCACCCGCCGCGCCTCGTCGACGCCGAAGCCCCGGGTCAGCTGGGCGGCGCCGATATTGGCGAGGATCGGCGTGTCGGGCGCCCTCAGGCGCAGGGCCATGTCCAGCCCCGGCGTCGCGCCTTCCGCGTCCAGCGCCGCGCGTTGGGATCCGACGGCGAGGGCTATGCCCAGATGCTGGGCCGCCTCGGCCAGCCGGGCGTTGATCGCCTCGGCCCGCGCCGGCCCGCCGGTCATCGAACTGATCAACAGGGGCGCCTTCAGCCGTCGCCCGAGGAAGTCCGTGCCCAGGTCGATCTTGCCGTGATCCAGATCGGGCAGGGCCTCATGCACGAAGCGAACCTCGCCGAAGCCGTTGTCCCGCCCATGCGCCGCCAGCCCCGCAAGGATGACGTCGAGGTGCTGATCCTTGCGGTTCACGATCTCGGACACGCCGTCACCCTACGCGTCCGGCCGACCCGGGGCGATCCCTCAGGGCTGCTTCTCGACGTTCAGGGCATAGGCTCCGGTCTGGCCCTGCTGGAAGGTGCCGGCGCGGACCTCATAGATCCCGTCCGCGGGCGCGGTCCATTCCAGCTTGGCATGGGTGTCCGACAGGCTGTCATCGTCCGAGCCCAGGATCTCGAAGGCCCCGCCCTCCGACTGTCGCCCCACCACGAGGAAGCTGTCGACCTCGTTGGAGACCATGGTGATCAGCAGTTTCTCGTCTTCCTTCAACGTCACCCGATAGGCGTCGTAGAAGCTGTTGTCCTCGGCGGTCGCGTCGGCCTCGGTCAGGATTCCCCGCGCCGTGGCGCCGACCAGAACGCTGCCCGGTACCGGCTGCGGTCCGCGGTCGTTCAGTTCCAGGGCGTAGAGGCCCTTTGCCTCCGATCCCAGCGGCGAGACCCGCAGCACATAGTCGCCGTCCTCCGGCAGGGTGTAGCTGAGCCGTGAGTCCGTGCCTTCGCCCAGCCCATCGTCATCGGAGGCGAGGGCCTGGAACTCGGTCCCCGGTCGCCCGATCTGCAGATAGGTGTCGAAATCGCCGGACCGCATGATCGCCTGCACCCGCTGGCCGGCGACGCCGCTGAAGGCGAAGGCGTCAAAGCCGCGGTCTTCACTGTCGGTCGGATCGGTTTCGGCGATCTCTCCCTGGATCGGCGAGCCGAAGGCCAGCGTCTCCGGCGCCTTGTCCGGCTGCGCCTCGGTAACCGACAGCGAATATGCGCCGGTCGCTTCGGTGAAGGCGCGGGCCTCGACGAAATAGACGCCGGTGCGGGGCAGGGTGAAAGTCAGCCGGGAGTTAGTGCCCTCGGCCGCGCCGTCGTCGTCCTCGGCCAGACTGACGCGGTTGGCGTCGAACAGCTCGACATAGGTGTCGAACTCCTCCGAGCTCATGTCGATGCGGATGCGTTGGCCCTCCTGTCCGGAGAACCGGTAGGAATCGGCGGTGGCCCCCTCGGCCCCCTTGCCATCGTCCTCGGCCAACGAGCCTTCGACCGAGCCGCCGATCTCGATAGCCTGCGCAGCCGCGAGTTCCGGCCCGCGGGCCAGCGCCAAGGTATAGGCGCCCTCGTTGCCCGCGCCGAGCGGCGTCGCACGGATGATATAGTCGCCGCCCGTCTCGGCCGTGAACATCAGCCGCGAATTCAGGCCCGTCTCCATCGTGTCGTCGTTCATGGCCAGTTCGGTGAACTCCCCGGCCCGCATCTGGCCGACCCTGACCACCGGATCGAAGGCCTCCGAGCTCAGGTCGATGGCGAACCGCTCCCCGGCCCGCGCGCGGAAGGCGTAGGCGTCATAGGCTTGGCCGGCTCCGTTCTCCGGATCGCTGGCAGTCAACGCGCCCTGGATCGACTGGCCGACGCGGATGCCCGAAGGCCT
>JALYPS010000025.1 GCA_030856285.1 Pseudomonadota bacterium | reverse complement strand
CTTCTGACCGGCATCACCACCCCCAACACGCCGCCCTATCGTCTCAGAGGCACGCTGAAGCGGGACGACACCCTGTTCACCTTCAACGATTTCTCCGGCCGGGTCGGCACATCGGACCTGTCCGGCGATCTGAAGATCGACAAGGTCGGCGATCGCCGCCGGGTCGATGCGGATCTGCGTTCGCGCCTGCTCGACATCGATGACCTCGCGGCCGTCCTCGGGGCCAAGCCGACGGTCACAGCCAGCGGCGACACCGTGGCCAGCTCAGGGGCCGGCGCGAAGCTGTTGCCGACCGCCCCGCTGAATGTTGAACGGCTGCGGGTTATGGACGGCACCGTCCGCTACCGGGCCGCGCGGGTGAAGCGCAATGAGCTCGACATTCGCCAGGTCGATCTCGGGGTCGATCTGAAAGACGGCATCCTCAGCCTTGATCCGGTGTCCTTCGACTTCAACCGCGGCTCGTTGAACGGGACCGCGCGGATCAACGCCAACCGGGACACGCCGTACACCACGGCCGATTTCCGGCTCAGGGGCTATCCGCTGGAGTCGATCGTGCCCGCCCGGGACGGCGCGCCCGTCGTCACCGGCGCCGCTCTGGGCCGCGCGAAACTGGAGGGTTCGGGGGCCTCGGTGCATGACTTCGCCGCCAACTCCACCGGTACGATCAGCCTCGTGGTGCCGCAGGGCCGGATGCGCTCGGCCTTCGCCGAACTGCTCGGCATCAATGTCACCGCCGGCCTCGGCAGGCTGCTGTCGGGCGATACCGGCTCGTCGGAAATCCGTTGCGCCGTCGCCGACTTCACGGTGCGTCGCGGCATTGCGACGGCGCGAACCTTCGTGATCGACACCACCCCGGTGCTGGCCAAGGGAACCGGGACCATCGATCTGGGGGCCGAGACGATGAATCTGCGCATCGATGGCGAGACCAAACAGCCTCGTCTCATCCGGCTCTGGTCGCCGATTACTGTCGTCGGCCCCCTGACCGCCCCGAAAATCGGGATCGAAGGCGGGGCGATAGCGGGACAGATCGGCATCGGCGCGGTGCTGGGCGCCCTGGTCAATCCGCTCGTAGCCCTGCTGCCCTTCGTCGATCCGGGCCTGGCCAAGGACGCCAACTGCGGGGCCCTGATCTCGTCTGCGCGATAGGTTGAGCCGAACGCGGGTTCCGTGCGTATCTTGGGGCCTGTCTCTGTTTCGCCCTCAAGGACCACATGACCCGTAGAGGCCTCCTCGCGCCCGCGCTCGGACTGCTCGCCGCGGCCTGTTCGCCGCTGGCCCTGCTCAATACCTTCGGCCCGCGGGACGGCGGGGTGCGCCGCGCCGCCCGCGACATCGCCTATGGCGACGATCCGCGCCAGACGTTCGACGTCTTCGTCCCCACCATGGTCCGGGAGCGGCCTTGGCCGGTGCTGGTGCTGTTCTACGGCGGCGGCTGGGACAGTGGCGACAAGACCCACTACGCCTGGGCGGCGCAGGCGCTGGCGGCGCGGGGATTCGTCGTCGCCCTGCCCGACTACCGGCTGGTCCCGCAGGTGCATTTCCCGGCCTTCATCGAGGATGCGGCGCTTGCGACGGCGAGGGTCGGCGAGATCGCCGGCCAGTACGGCGGCGATCCGGCGCGGCTGGGCGTGATCGGCCAGTCGGCGGGCGCCCATCTGGCCCTTATGATCGCCTTGGACCGGCGCTATATGGCCGCCGTCGGCGCGCCAGGCCTGATCAAGGCCGCCGTCGGCCTGGCCGGGCCCTATGATTTCCTGCCCTATGATGTCCCGGCCTCGATCAACGCCTTCGGGCGCGCGCCGGACCCGACCCTGACCCAACCCGTCACCTTCGCCCGCGCCGACGCACCGCCGCTGTGGCTGGGCCACGGCACCGCCGACGTCATCGTCCATGCCGAGGACACCACCATCCTGTGCGACCGGATGCGGGCGGTCGGCGGCCGTTGCGAATACAAACTCTATCCCGGCCTGAATCACGCCGACCTGATCTCGACCTTCTCGCCCATGTTCCGGAAGAAGGCGCCCGTGCTGGACGACGCCACGGCCTTCCTCCTGCGCGAACTGGGCTGATCGAGCCCTGAACTGAGTCAGGAACAGTCGGTGGCGTGGGCGCCGGCCTTGATGCAGTCTGGGACTCCATTCGGGAGAGGGCGATGCGGGTTCTGTTGTCTGTGCTGATGTTCCTCGGCGTGTCGGGGTCGACCCTGGCGCAGGTTCCGCCGCCGTCAGCCGAGCTCAACGCTGCGTTTGAAGCCGCCCGGACCGCGTCGCCCACCTCGCCCCAGCTCGAGGCCGAGCATCGCGAGTGGCTGCACTATCGGGCTCTGGATGAGCATGGCTACGGCGCCGACGGCGATGACGAGCGCATTCTGGACCTGAACCGCCGGGCGCAGCGGGATCGGGCGCTGCGTGAGGTGACCCTGACGTCGCCGGAATCGCTCGGTTCCTGCATGGGTTCGGTGCTGAAGGGCTGTTCCAGCCGCGCCGCCGGGTGGTTGTCGTCGCCCGATGGCGACCGCCTGTTCTGGCAGCTGCAGGATGGCTTCACCGACGAAAACGGAATCACCGGCGGTTTCATGCTGCTGTCCAGCGGCGGCATGGGACCGGTCCGGCCGGGCGCCTGGGCGTTCGAGGGCTATCGCTACGAGGCCCCGACGCTGCTG
>JALYPS010000010.1 GCA_030856285.1 Pseudomonadota bacterium | reverse complement strand
CCATAGGAGATGGTCAGCTTCTTGAAGTCGTCCGAGATGGGCTCGATCGTCACCCGCTGGCTCTCCGGCACGCGCGGCCGGTCGGTCGTGCGGACGGTCAGGATGACGTTCTTCTCATGCAACACCTTGTTGTGCTTGAGATTGTGCATCAGGGCGACCGGGGCGACGTCGGGGTCCGAGGTCAGGAAGATGGCTGTCCCGGGTGCCCGGTGCGGCGGACGGGCCCGCAGCATCTCGATCAGGTCGGTCAGCGGCAGGCTGTCCTTGCGGGTCTTGTCAGTCAGGATCTGGGTGCCGCGCACCCAGGTCCACATCAGCACGATCAGGGCCGCGCCCATCACCAGCGGGAACCACGCCCCCTGCGGGATTTTCAGCATGTTGGAGGTCAGGAAGACGAGGTCGATCGCCACCAGCGGACTGATGGCGGCCAGCGACAGCGGCAGGCTCCATTTCCACAGCTTGCGGACGATGAACCAGGCCAGCAGGCTGTCGACGAACATCGAGCCGGTCACGGCGATGCCGTAGGCGGCCGCCAGATTGGTCGAGGTCTGGAAGGTCACCAGCAGGGCCAGCACTCCGACCATCAGCATCATGTTGACCGAGGGCACGAAGATTTGGCCGGCCTGGCTTTCCGAGGTGTTGCGGATGTCGATGCGCGGCAGCAGCCCCAGTTGCACGGCCTGCTGGGTCACCGAGAAGGCCCCGGTGATCACCGCCTGCGAGGCGATGACGGTGGCGATCGTGGCCATGATCAGCACCGGCCAGTAGACGACCTCCGGGACCATCATCCAGAAGGGATTGGCCGCAGCGGCGCGGTTGTCGAGCACGAGCGCCCCCTGACCCAGATAGTTCAGGGTCAAACAGGGCAGCACGAACCACAGCCAGCCCAGCCGGATCGGCGCCTTTCCGAAATGGCCCATGTCGGCATAGAGGGCTTCGGCCCCTGTGACGGCGAGGAAGACACTGCCCAGGATGATGAAACCGAGGAAACCGTTGTCGAAGAGAAACAGCACGCCGTAGTGCGGCGACAGGGCGCGCAGGATCGAGGGGTCATCGAAGATGTGGTAGACGCCCAGCACCGCCAGAATCAGGAACCAGACGGCGGTGAGGGGCCCGAAAAAGCGGGCCATGCTGGCCGTGCCGCGCGACTGGATCATGAACAGGGCGATCAATATGCCTGCGGCGATCGGCACCACGAAGCTGTCCAGCTGGCCCGAGACGCCCGGCGCATCACGCAGGCCCTCGACCGCCGACAGCACGGAAACCGCCGGAGTAATGACGCCGTCGCCGTAGAACAGGGCGGCCCCGCAAACGCCGAGGATGAAAATCAGGGCCGACCGGCGTCCGATGGCGTGCTGGGCCAGGGCCATCAGGGCCAGGGTGCCGCCCTCGCCCTTGTTGTCGGCCTTCATCAGAAAGACGACGTATTTCAGCGTCACGACGAGCAGCAGCGCCCAGAAGACCAGCGAGACGACGCCGAGGATGGCCAGTTCGGCTGTCCCGCCGCTCTTCGAATGATGCAGGGCCTCGCGCATGGCGTAGAGCGGACTGGTACCGATGTCGCCGAACACCACCCCAATGGCGCCGATGATCAGGCCCCATTTGCCGGCCTTGACGTGACCGCCCTCGCCGGCCGCCGCGGGGTGCGGATGGGCCGGGGCGACCGATTTGTCGGCGGGGGTCTGGGAGTTTGAGGCGGCGGCGCTCGCGCCGTCTTCACCTTGGGGAGAGGCCCCGGCCATGAAGTTCCTCCGGGACCCCGCACGCTGCGGTTCCCATCCAAAGAGCGGCGAGCCTTTAGGCCCTTTCCGCAGGCCGTTCAATCGTGCTGCAGGCGTGAAGGTTGCGTCTGTTTGTGAAAGCCTGTCCAGATGCCTATCTTGAGGCGCACACCATGTCCGACAGCCAACGTTTTCCCGTCGCCGCCCACGCCCTGGCCTATCTGGCCCACAAGGGCGCCGTCTCGCCGGCCCAGGCCGTACCGAGCGCGATTCTGGCCGCCTCGATCCCCACCAACCCCGTCGTGGTGCGCCGCGTGACCGCCCTGCTGGCCAAGGCCGGACTGATCGCCACCCGCCCCGGCGCTTCGGGTGGGGCCTGGCTACTGCACGAGCCGAAGGATATCTCGCTGGAATCCGTGCTGCGCGCCGTCAACGGCTGCGCCCATCTCGGTTCGCCGCCTGCGGGAGCCAAGGGCTGCCCGGTCAGCGAACACATCCCGCGTCAGGTGGCCAAGGCCCTGACCGCCGCCGATCAGGCCGCGGGTCAGGCCCTGTCGAAGATCACCATCGCCGACCTGCTGGACCACGAACCGGCTTCGCTGGCGGCCTTTGCGCCGCACGCCTCCTGCCCGGTCGCCACCTGAGATGAGCCTGCCGTCGCGGCCGCGGCCCGTGGCCCTGATCACCGGCGCCTCGGCCGGCATCGGCGCGGCCCTCGCCCGCCTCTACGCCGAAAAGGGCTGGGACCTGATCCTGACGGCGCGGCGCGAGGCGCCCCTGCGGGCGCTGGCGGAGGAACTGGCCCGCGCGGGCGCGGCGTCCACCGTCCTGACCGAAGATCTCGCCGACCCTGCGGCCCCGCGCCGGTTGTTCGACGCGATCCAGTCCAAAGGCCTTGCCGTCGACGGCCTGGTCAACAATGCGGGATTCAGCCGGACCGACGGCTTCCTCAACACCGATCCCGCCGCGCATCGGGCCATGATCCAGGTCATGCTGGCCGCGCCGGTGGAGCTGGCGCGGCTGTTCGCCCCCGCCATGGTCGAGCGCGGCTTCGGCCGCATCGTCAACGTCGCCTCCCTCGCCGGCCAGATGCCCGCGACCGGCGGCGACACCCTGTACGGCCCGATCAAGAGTTTCCTCATCAAGGCGTCGCAGGGCCTTCATCTGGAGCTGCGCGGGACCGGGGTGCACGTCACCGCCCTGTGCCCCGGCTACACCCTGACCGAATTCCATGACGCCAACGGCACCCGTGAACAGGTGTCCTCGGCCTATCCGGCCTGGATGTGGCAGACCGCCGACCATGTGGCTCGGGTCGGCTATGACGCCTGCGAGGCCAACCGGCCCAAGGTCACGCCGGGCGTCATGAACAATCTTCTGGCCGGTCTGGCCAAACACCTGCCCGACCGGGTGGCGCTGGGGATGGTCGGCGGGCACGCGAAGCGGCTGAAGCGGATCTGATCGGCCTCAGTGCCCGGCATCAGGATAGGGCGTGGTGGCGATGCTGCTGAACATGCCCGGGATGGCTTCCGACAGGCCGGCGAGGATGAACTGGATGGCCAGGGCGCACAGGATCAGACCCAGCACCCGGACGATGATGGCCATGCCGATCTCGCCGAGCAGACGGCTGATCGGGCCGGTCAGGGTGAAGACGACGAAGGTGGCGAAGCCCGCCGCGACGATGGCCGCCACCCCGGCCGCCTGTCCGGCGGGCCCGACCTTCTCGGCCTCTCCGGCCTGGATGATGATGGTCGAGATGGCGCCGGGACCGATCAGCAGGGGCATGGCGAAGGGCACGACCAGCCGCTGGAACCGGCGGCGGGCATAGCCCTGGTCGTCCTGCGCGTCCTTCGCAGCCTCGGGGTCGGCGAACATCTTGAGGAAGTCCTCGCGCGTCATGTCGAGGCCCAGCAGCAGCAGCAGGATGCCGCCCGCGATGCGGAAGGCCGCCAGCGAGATGCCGAAGAATTGCAGCAGCCCCAGACCGGTGAAGAAGAAGAAGCAGAGGAAGACGACGATGAAGATGCAGATCAGGGCCGAGACCGAGAGCCGCTGGCGCATCGAGGCGCCGGCCGTGGCGGCGGCGAAGATCGGGATATTGCCGATCGGATCCACCAGGGCGAACAGCGCCACGAACAGGTTGACGCCCAGATCGACCGCGTCCATGTGCTGACCTCGCCCTGCAATTCACCGTCCGGCGGCCATCAAGGCTGAGACGCGCCCGCGCGTCCACCCCTGACCGCATCAAAGGAGCGACGCCATGACCCCCGTGCTGACCGACCCCCGGCTGATCGTCGGTCTCGACCTGCCGTCACTCGAGGCGGCCCGGGCCATGGTGAAACGTCTCGGGCCGACGATCAGCGCCTACAAGATCGGCCTGACCCTGCTGGCCCGGCCCGGCGGCGTCGCCTTCGCCCACGAACTGCGCGCATCGGGCAAGATGGTGTTCCAGGACTGGAAGCTGCACGACATCGGCGCCCAGGTCGAAGGCGCGGCCCGCGCGGTAGCCGAGGGCGGCTGCGACCTGCTGACCGTCCATGCCGAGCCCCAGGTGATGCGTGGCGCGGTCAAGGGGCGCGACGCGTCCGGATCGGGGACGAAACTGCTCGCCGTCACCGTCCTGACCAGCCTGTCGGACGCCGACCTGACCGACATCGGCTACGGTTTTTCAGCCCGTGATCTGGTCGAGCGACGGGTGCGGCAGGCGCTGGACTGCGGCGTCGACGGCGTGGTCTCAAGCCCGCTGGAAGCCGCACGGGTGCGCAAAATCGCCAACCAAGCGGGGCGGCCCGACTTCCTGATCGTTACCCCCGGCGTCCGGCCCGAGGGCGCGGACAAGGGCGATCAGCAGCGGGTGGCAACGCCGCGCGCCGCTCTGGAGGCCGGCGCCACCCATCTGGTCGTGGCGCGTCCGGTAGTCGGAGCTGAGAACCCTCTGCTGGCGGCCTCGGCCATCGTCGAAACGATCGACGGGTTCGCCCGCTAGATCCGTCAGCCGCGCTCGCCGGGCTCCTGGCTGTAGTATTGGCGAGGCGACCGGGACGGCTCGTAAGGGCGCGCGGGCGGAGCAGGCGGCTCATAGCGGGGCGGTTCCGGCTGGTAAGGCGGCGGATAGGGGGCGTAGTCGTCGCCTCCGTAGTCGTCATCGTGACCACCAGGGGCGCAGCCGCCGCAGCTGTTCCGCCCGTCAATATAGCCCCGCTCGTAGTCGCCGATCCCAACGTCGGGACCGCCCCCGCAGCCACCGCCGCAGCGACCCCCGTATTCCTCGTAGGACTCATGGCTTTCGTACGAGCTGTAGGAGCCTTGTTCGTAACCATAGTCCTCCCGCCGACCGCCGCCGCAGCTGTGACGTTCGCTGTAACCGTAGCGGCCGCCGCGGTCGTCCCTATCGCGGCACACGTCTGTGTTGGCCACGCAGGCCGGCGCACGCCGCCCGTTGCGGCCGAAGCCGTTGACCACATAGCCGAACGGTGCGCTGGCGCAGGTGCGGCCCTCATAGATCTCTTCATTGTAGACGGCCCCGCCGCATCCGCCGTAGCAGCCGCCGCCGTCCCCGCCATAGCCGCCGCCGACATAGACCGTGCCGCCGCCGTAGCCGCCGCCCCGGAAGCCGCCCATGTCATAGGTTCGGGCGTTGAAGTAGGAACCCGCCGAAGCGCCGGCGAAGGCGTTCGCATTGGCGTTGGCGTTGACGTTGACATTGATGTTGCTGTTGTAGCCGCCGCCGTGAGGGGGAGGCGGCGTATAGGGCGGAGGCCGATGACCGCCGCCACCGCCACAGCTGCTGCCGCAGCCTCCACCGCCGCCCGGATGACCGCCGCCGCGCGGATCGCCGGCGAAGGCGGGGCTGGCCGCCAACATCACAAAGGCGGCGACTGCCGCAAGGTTAACCATTCGCATGACGCGGACTCCCATCTGGAGCCGTTGTAAGCCTCTGGAATATAAAGGGTTCAGATTGCACCGAGCGGGCGAAACCAGGCGCCGAAGTTTCCCCGGCAAGCCCTCAAATTAACCTTTCGGGTCGCAACAACGTCCGCTCAGCGGTCGTAGAGGTAGACGTCGCCGCAGCCGCAATCCCGGTCGTGGCGCCGTCCGCGCCGGTCATCTGACCAGCCTTGGGCCGAAGGAGGGCGGTCGTCGTTATAGCCCCATTCGTCCCGATAGCCGGACCGCGACGGCGGGTCGTATCGGCCGTGGGTGGAGCGGCGGTATCCCCGGTCATGACCGTACCGGCTGTGTCCCCGCTCGTAGCCATGGCCATCGCGTCCGTCGCCGTAGCGCTGGCCGTACCCGTAGCCGTCACCATAGCCGTAGCGCTGACCGGATCGGTAATTGTGACCGGCGCCATAGCTTCCGTAGCCCTGACCGTAGCCGGGCGCAGGCACATAGACGCGCGGACGGTCCGAATATCCATCCGCCCAGCGGCCCGTCTGGACATACGACCGGGTCTCAACCTCGGACAGCGGCGTGCCGCCGACGGGCCGCCCATAAGCGTTGAGATAGATCGGCTGGCCATACGTCTGCGCGGAGGCGGAGCCGGCAAGGGCGAATGTGGCGAGGGCCGCGGCGGCGGCGAGGATGCGGATCATCGGGCGCGTCTCCTGAACAAAACAGTTAACGCCGTTCGACCGCCTTTGTTCGTCGCGGTCAGAAATCGACCGCCAGACCCTTCTTCTCCCAGTCGCCGTAGCGGGTCGGCTCGGGGCCCCGCGGACCGCCGTGTTCGGTGGGCAGATCGCCCTCGCTCCCCGCCGCGCGACGTTCGGCGGCCTCCAGCAGGGCGCGGCGCGCGGCAGCGGTCAGAGGCCGTTCCGGGGTAGCGTTCGGCACGTCGGCGTTGAAGGCCGGAGGAGCCTCGTCGTCGGGGGTGGGATGATCGGTCACAGCAGCCTCGCCTTGAGCCCGGGCGTTGATCCGCACACATGATGTGTTCGCGCCTCAGGCGCCAGTTGCGATCGAACATTTCGGGCCATGAACCACCTCAAGACCTTCACCCTGCTGGCGGCCCTGACCGCCCTGTTCGTCGGCCTCGGCTATCTGATCGGCGGACCGACCGGCATGCTGATCGCCCTGGTGGTCGCTGGCGGCATGAACCTGTTCAGCTACTGGAACGCCGACAAGATCGTCTTGAAGATGTACCGGGCCCAGCCGGTCGACGAACAGCATCCCAACGCCGTGGTCCGCACCTATGTCGCCGATGTGGTGCAGATGGCGCGCGCCGCGGGCCTGCCCCGTCCGGTCATCGCCATCATCCCCAATGACCAGCCGAACGCCTTCGCCACGGGGCGGAACCCGGCCAACGCCGCCGTCTGCGCCACCACCGGCCTGCTGGACATGCTGACCCGCGAGGAAATCCGCGGGGTGATGGCGCATGAACTGGCCCATGTGAAGAACCGTGACACCCTGACCATGACGGTGACCGCCACCGTCGCCGGCGCCATCGCGGCCCTGGCCAATTTCGCGCTGTTCTTCGGCGGCGGAGATGACCGCGAGCGACCGGGCGGCGTCATCGGGACCCTCGCCCTGATGATCCTTGCGCCCATGGCCGCCGGCCTCGTTCAGATGGCCATCAGTCGCGGCCGGGAGTATGAGGCCGACCGCGTCGGCGCCGAGATCGCCGGCGACCCCCAAGCTCTCGCCTCGGCGCTGCAGAAGATCGACGGCCACGCCCGCCGGATCGTCAATCCGACCGCCGAGCGCAATCCGGCCTCGGGCCAGCTGTTCATCATCAATCCGCTGGCGGGCCGTGGCGCCGACAACCTGTTCTCGACCCATCCCGCGACCGGCAACCGGGTCGAGGCGCTGTTGGCGCTGGGGGCGAAGATGGGGGCGGCGCCGAGGCGGACCTTCGCCGAAGTCGCGCCCGGCGCGGCGTCCCAAGGCCTTGCGCCCCGCTCGTCGACCAGCGTGCCGAGCACTCCGCCGGATCGCCGCGGACCGTGGGGCTGACCAGCCTCGGACAAGAACGTTTTGCGGCGGCTTTGACCCTCGCTAAGGTCCGGCGATGGCGGACGCACCGGAAACACCCGAAGACCTCGCCGCCGGACTGCTCAGCGGAGCGATGGTCTGTTTGCTGAGCGCCGGCTTTCCCGGCTTCCTGCTCTGGGAGGCGGTTGCGAAGTGGGAGACGTGGACGGCGAACCTTCGGTCCGTCCTGGTGTGGGATTCCCTCATCGGGGTGGCGCTGCTGGCCACCAGCATCCAGTTGCTGCGCGTAGGCGCCCGGCATCTCTGGCGGAACCTGCAGGCCCTTCGGCGCCTGCGACAATCCTCTCCGACGCCCTGACAACGCCGTCCAGCCCTTGCATCACAGGGCATCTGGTCCTTTAAGCGCGCCCAACGCCGCCGAACGCCTCCCCGCGTTCCACGAAGGACCTCTCCATGACCCAGACCGCGCCCAAGAAGGTTGTCCTCGCCTATTCCGGCGGCCTCGACACTTCGATCATCCTGAAATGGCTGCAGACCGAATACGGCGCCGAGGTCGTGACCTTCACCGCCGACCTGGGTCAGGGCGAGGAATTGGCGCCGGCGCGCGAGAAGGCGCTGAAGATGGGGATCAAGCCCGAGAACATCTTCATCGACGACCTGCGCGAGGAGTTCGTCCGTGACTACGTCTTCCCCATGTTCCGGGCCAACGCCTTGTACGAGGGCCAGTATCTGCTGGGGACCTCGATCGCGCGTCCGCTGATCGCCAAACGCCAGATCGAGATCGCCCGGATGGTCGGCGCCGACGCCGTCTGTCACGGCGCCACCGGCAAGGGCAACGATCAGGTCCGGTTCGAGCTGGGCTACTATGCGCTGGAGCCCGACATCCGCGTCATCGCCCCGTGGCGCGAATGGGATTTCAAGTCGCGCGAGCACCTGCTGGACTTCGCCGAGAAGCACCAGATCCCGATCGCCAAGGACAAGCGCGGCGAGGCCCCGTTCAGCGTCGACGCCAACCTTCTGCACTCGTCCAGCGAGGGCAAGGTGCTTGAGGATCCCTCGGTCGAGGCCCCCGAATTCGTGCACCAGCGCACCCTGTCGCCGGAAGACGCGCCGGACGTCGCCACCGTCATCACCATCGGCTTCGAGAAGGGCGATCCCGTCTCGATCAATGGCGAGGCGATGTCGCCCGCGACCCTGCTGACCGCCCTCAACCAGTACGGCCATGACAACGGCGTCGGCCGGCTCGATCTGGTCGAGAACCGCTTCGTCGGCATGAAGTCGCGGGGCGTCTATGAGACCCCGGGCGGGACCATCCTTCTGGCCGCCCACCGCGGCATCGAGTCGATCACGCTGGACGGCGGCGCCATGCATCTGAAGGACGAGCTGGCGGTCAAATACGCCCATCTGGTCTACAACGGCTTCTGGTTCTCGCCCGAGCGCGAGATGCTTCAGGCCGCCATCGACCATTCGCAGGCGAAGGTTTCGGGCACGGTTCGCGTCAAGCTCTACAAGGGCAACGCCACCGTCACCGGCCGTGAGAGCGCCGAGAGCCTGTACGACCAGGAGCTGGTCACCTTCGAGGACGGCGCCGTGGCCTATGACCAGAAGGATGCCGCCGGCTTCATCAAGCTGAACGCCCTGCGCCTGCGGGTTCTGGGCAAGCGGGACGCCCGCGACCGGACCTAGTCCCGCGCGATCCTGAGGATGGCCGCGCTACGGTCGTCGGCGATCCAGATCGAACCGTCGCGGGCGACCGCCATGCCGGCGGGCGAACCCTGCGGGTGGCGGGCGGGCCGTGCGCTCCAGCCCGGCGTCAGCACCCTCGCGCGCGGCGCCGGAGCCTCGACCGGATAGGGCAGGGAGCCGCGCGGATAGATGGCGTAGCGGGCGCGGCGATCGGTCAGGGGCGCGCCGGCGGCGTCGGTCTCCACCGCCACGACCCGGCCGGCGGCGCGACGATAGCCGTGCCAGCTCATCAGCATCCGGCCGCGCAGTTCGGGGAACATCGCCCCGTCGTAATAGAGGATCGCCAGCGGCGCCGCGTGCGGCGGCAGCAGGGAGACCGGCGCGGTTCGCGCCCCGCAACGGGATTGGGCCGCGGTCCAGCCCGGCAGGGCGGTCGCCATGTCGGTGCAGTAGGGCCAGCCGTAGTGGGCCCCCGGGCTCAGCCGGTTGATCTCGTCGAACGGGCGGTCGGGAGTCGTCAGATCGACCGAGTTTTCGGCCTGGTAGATTGCGCCAGAGCCGTGCCGGACGAGGGCGACAGAATTGCGGAGGCCCGAGGCATGGACGGTCCAGGCCTGGCTCCAGCGGCCGGGCCCCGCCGACGCATAGCGGCGCACCATCCCCTGTTCGCCGCTCTCCACGCACTGGCCGTTCGCATCCCTCCGGGGAACACCCGCCGCAGTCAGGCAACGGTCCGAGGGCGCGCCGACATTCACCAGCAGGGCCCCGTCGCCGTCGAAGATGAAGCTGGACAGCGGGTGCCGGTTTTCGTGCAGTCGGTTATCTGGCAGGCCGCCGATCACCTCCGTCGCCGCCTCGGGACGGGCCGGGTCGAAGGCGAGAATGCGGCTCATCTCGGCCAGATAGATGCGGCCGTCGGGTCCGCGCGCGATCGTGTGCGGCATCGACAGCCCCCGGA
>JALYPS010000492.1 GCA_030856285.1 Pseudomonadota bacterium | reverse complement strand
CCTCAACGCCCCGCCGAGCGACGGGCCGCCGAACGTCGCCGGCGGTCCACCCCACGTCGCCAACGGCATGTTCGGCGAGATCACCGTCAAATAGCGAATTGGCGGCGGTGACGGGTCGATAAGGCCCGTCACCGCGCCAGATCGGCGGTATCAGCGCACGCCGGTGCGAGCTCCTCCAACTGACGCCGACCCCCCTGGGTTGGCGTCGATGCGGTTCGTCGGGTCGAGAGTCGACCCGTCGCGAGCAAGGAGGGGTTGGATGTCCACGGCAGCGCTTGAGTACGGGTGGGAGCTCCGGTTCGACGGAGAGGTGGCACGAAGAGCATTCGAACAGGGCGTGCGGTTCTGGGACCGCAGCCGCAGGACGGTGGCGATCCTGGTGATGGCGGCGATGGCGGCGGCGGTGCTGCCTCACCTGCTCGACCAGTTGCTCACCTCGACGGCACGCCCCGGTACTCCGCAAGCCGCGCTGGTCGGCGAGGTGGCAGCCCTCGGATCGTCACCCGACGCCTCCCTGCTGCAGACCGCCGCCGTTCCCACCCTCCAGCGCAGCCAGCCATCCCTATCGCCCCTTGGACGGACGACGCCCGGCGCCGGCGCTCTCGCCGTCGCCGCAGTGGCGCCCGCCCCCGACAAGAAGTGCGACGGCTCCGTCAAGAGCACGCTGGCTTCGTCGGGCTTCCCGCCCGGCCAGCTGGCCACGACCACCCCCGGGGCGAACGCAGGCACCATCGAGAAGCGGATCGCCGATGCGTGCGACGCAGGGATATCCGCCCCGCAGGTCGCAGCCCAGACGCTCAGGAACGCGGCGTACGGGGCCGGCCAGATCGCCGGGTTCCTCGTGTCGGGCTACGCCCAGACGGCAACCCAGGCGGCCACGGTCCTCAAGGCCGTGGGCTTCCCGGCCGCCGACATCGCCGGCGCCCTGCTCGGCGTCTTCCAGCTGACGGCCACCCAGGCCGCCTCCATGCTCAAGGCCCTGGCCTTCACCGCCGGCGAGGTCGCCGGCGCCCTGCAGGCCATCTACGCCCTCGGCGCCGAAGCGGCGGCGACGGTGCTCAAGGCGGTCGGGTACGCAGTGAACGAGATCGCCGGCGCCCTGCGCACGGTGTTCGCAGCGGCGGTCGACATAGCCGCCGGCATTCTCAGGACGATCGGCTTCGCAGTCAACGAGATCGCCGGCGCCCTCCAGGCGGTGTTCGCTCTCGGGGCGCAGGCTGCGGCGGGCGTCCTGCGGACGATCGGCTTCGCAGTCGACGAGATCGCCGGGGCGCTGCAGATGGTGTTCACACTCGGCGCGCAGGCTGCCGCCCAGGTCCTTCACGCCGTCGGATTCGTGGCGAACGAGATCGCCCGCGCCCTCCTGTCGGTGTTCGCCCTTGGTGCCGACGCGGCCGCCGGCATCCTCAGGACGATCGGCTTCGCAGTCAACGAGATCGCCGGCGCCCTCCTGACCGTGTTCGGGCAGGCGGCGGAGGCCGCAGCGCAGGTCCTTCGGGTGATCGGCGTGGCGGTGAACGAGATCACCGTTGCGCTGAAGGCCGTGTTCGGGCTGGCCGCTCAGGCTGCAGCGCAGGTCCTGAAAATGATCGGCGTGGCCGCCACCGAGATCGCCGGCGCCCTCCAGAGCGCCTTCGCGCTGGGCGCCCGGCCCATTGCCGAGATCCTGAACTTCCTCGGCCTTCCGGGGACGGCCATCGCCGAGGCCCTGGTGGCGGTGTTCTCGATGCCGGCCCAGGCGGTGGCTGCCCTGCTGCGCTCGGTCGGCGTGGCTGCGGTTGCGGTCGCCCAGGCGCTGCAAGCGGTCTTCGGGCTGGCGGCCCAGGCCGCAGCCGAGATTCTCAAAGTGGTCGGCTTCGCGGTGGAGACCGTCGCCGGCGCCCTGCAGGCCGTCTTCGGGCTCGCCGCCCAGGCGACGACGATGGTGCTGAAGGCCGTCGGGTTCACCATCAACGAGATCGCCGGTGCCCTGTCGACGGTGTTCGGGCTGACCGCCCAGGCCGCCGCCGAGGTGCTCAAGGTGGTCGGCTTTGCGGTGAGCGGGGTGGCCGATGTCCTGAAGACCGTGTTCGGCCTCGGTGCCGAGGCCGTGGGCCTGGTGCTCAAGAACCTGGGCGTCGCCGCCCAGGAGCTGGCCCAGATCGTGGGCGACCTGTTCGACCTCGGAGCCGAAGCGCTCGAAGCACTGCTCGGGGC
>JALYPS010000434.1 GCA_030856285.1 Pseudomonadota bacterium | reverse complement strand
CCGGCCGGGCCGCGGCCCACGACGCCGTGGTCGCCTTCCTCGGGGTCGAGGCTGTCTATCTGGACACGGCCCTGAGCGAGATCGCGGCCCTGCACGGGTCGACAGACGCCTATCTGGAGCAGGCGCTCGGGGTCGATACGGCCCTGCGCGACCGGATTGGCGCACGGCTGGCGGCGTGACCATGGCGGGGCGCTCTGTCGAGGTCCGCGTCCGACCGTGGCGAGATCCGCTGGCAGTCGCCGCGGGCTTGCGCCGACTGGAGGGGCCATTGGCCCTGTTGTCGGACGGCGGCTTGCTGGGCCGCTGGTCGTTCGTCGCCGCCGAACCGGACCGGGTCCATGTTGGAGCGACCGGGCCGGGCGGCACGCCGGACCTGTTGCGGACTCCGGACTTCGCCGTCGGCGTGGTCGGTCTGCTGGCCTATGACGCCGGAGCCCGCGCCGCGACCGGTCCGCGCGATCCGGTCTGGCCCGACCTGATGCTGGCACGCTATCCAGCCATGCTGGCCTTTGACCATCAGGGCGGCATGGTGCGGGTCTTCGGCCGGGGGGACGATCCGGACGCCGCGAGGGCTGCGGCCGACCGCGCCGAGGGCTGGCTGGCCTCCGCCGTCGATCCGACCCTTCCGTCGGCCCCGGCCGATGACCTTGCTGAAGAAGCGCCGCCGGAGGCCTATCTCGCCGCCGTCGCCGATGTCGTCGGCCGGATCGCCGCGGGCCAGCTGTACCAGGCCAATATCGCCAGGGCCTGGTCTGGAGGGTTGAAGCCCGGCACCGACCCCTTCGACGTCATGCTCAGGCTGGCGGAGCGGGCCGCTGCCTATGGCGCCTTCTGGCGACTGGGCGATCGCGCCGTCGTGTCCAACTCGCCCGAACTGTTCCTGACCTTCGATCCGGTCAGTCGGCGGATCGAGAGCCGGCCCATCAAGGGCACCCGTCCGCGCGATCCCGATCCCGTCCGGGACGTGGCCCTCGCCGCGGAACTCAGGGCCAGCGCCAAGGACCAGGCCGAGAACCTGATGATCGTCGATCTGATGCGCAACGACCTGTCGCGCGTCGCGGAGGCGGGTTCGGTTTCCGTCGGGGCCCTGTTCGAGGTCGAGAGCCATCCGACCGTCCATCATCTGGTTTCGACCGTCACGGGTCGGGCGCGCCCCGGGATCGGAGCGGCGGACCTGCTGGAGGCGACCTTTCCGCCCGGCTCCATCACCGGTGCGCCCAAGCATGAGGCGATGAAGGTCATCGCCGGGCATGAGCCGCCGCGCGGGCCCTGGTGCGGCAGCCTGTTCCATATCGAGGACGACGGTCGGATGACGGCCTCGGTGCTGATCCGGACGGCCTCGTTCAAGCGGGTGGAAGGCCGGTGGCGTTTCCGCACCCTGGCCGGCGCCGGCATTGTAGCGGACAGCGATCCGGCCGCCGAGCTGGCTGAGACGGAGGCCAAGATCAGGGCGCTGAGGGAAGCCCTGATCGGGCGCTAGCAGTTCGAACAGAGGGTTTTGTCGACGGTCCGCGGCCGCAGATAATAGATGTGCGAGAACCGGGTGATGCCGGGCATGAAATAATCGACCGGGGAATCGTAGTCGTAGGTCGCTTCCGACACGATGACGCTCTCGCCGTCGGAGATCAGATCGGTCGGCAGGGTGATGGTCGAGCCGACCACCCGGGCGGTCATGCCGTCGCCGCGGCTCCAGTCCACCTTGGCGACGCCTGAGGTGCGGGTCACGCTGCTGACCCGCTGTTGCAACGCGAGGGTCGAGAACGGCTTCATGATCAGGCCGCCGATGTCGAATATATCGTCCAGGTTCGCCGTTGCGACCGTCTCTTCCTGGGCCACCAGATCAGCGACCATGGACGAGACGTGGCCCATCCGCTTCTGGGCCATGAAACCCTGACAGAACTCGGCCATGCCGAAATAGAAGGCGATCAGCACCGGCGCGAGCAAGGCGAACTCGACGGCGGAGACGCCCCGCTCGTCGCGACCGAGCCGTGAGAACAGGCCCCGCCGCATCATGCCGGTTCATTCCGGAAGGCGGTGGTCGCGGTCAGCATGGCGGCGCCGTCGTTCATGCGCGACAGGCCCTGGGCCAGGAAGGTCGTCAGCAGCGGCTGCCGGTACCAGACCCGCACCAGGATCAGCTCGCCCGGGAGACCATTGTTGTAGGTCAGGACGCCATTGTTGAACGTGCCGCCCTCCATGGGATCGGGCGGGGTGACGGCGAACTGCGGAATGACCCGCACATCGACGGTGGCGCGGCTGTTGCAGTCCGCGGCGAAGATGCTCATCCGACCGCACAGCGACGTCTTGAACGCATCGGCCGTCATGGATTGGGCGCTGGCGCGGCCGGTTCGAACCAGCCGGCCGGTCTCGATGGTGGCATTCTCCAGAACTGAATCGGTCACGAAGACGATGCCGAGCTCCAGGATGGCGAAGACCATCAGGATGAAGGGCAGGGCGACCATGCCGAACTCCACCGCAGCCGAGCCTTCGGTCGACCGGACCAGGTCGCGGCCAAGGCGGAACCGCCTCCGTGGCTTATGCGTGGAGCGGGAGGACACCGGTCCGATTCCTCAGGGGGTCGGCAGGGAGCCGCTGGTCCCGCGCAGCGACGGCGAGCAGGAGGAGGCGCACGCCATTTCGGTGGCCTGGCCGCCGCGCCAGACCCGGACCCGGCCTGAACCGGCGCCGTCGGTGACGACGATCTGGCTCTGGAACACCGTACGACCGATCGTATCGACCGCCACGATCTCGGTGACGCCATTGCCCTTGCCGGTGATGTAGAGGGTGTTGGCGTCCACCACCGTCACGTCGGCGATGGCGGGATTGCCGACGATGACCGAACCAGCCGGTCCACGCAGCTGGACCCGCTGGGTCTGATCGATCTCGACATTCAGGCTGCCCGACTGGGCCGTGCCGGCGGCCGGCGCGAACAGGACGGCGGCGGAGACCAGGACGGCGGCGAGGCGGGCGGGGGAGGCGGATCGGGTCATGGCGTCGTCTTCCAGTGAACGGGGCGCGCGCGTGAGCGTCTCCGGACACTGCCCCGCAAACCTCAAGAAAGTCTGAAATCATGCAATCGCGGCGGAAATCATAGTAAACGCGACGTCAATAAAGAAATCGATCTGACCTATCGTTGTTTTACTCGCCCTTAATCCGCGGCGTGCAGGATGACCGTGCAAGAGGGGGTCAAGCGGGCACGAGCCGATGACCCTGTTGGTGTCAACGATCGCTCGCTTAAACACAGAAGGATTTCAGTCATGACCAAGTTCGTTTCGAAGTTTATGTCCGACGAGTCGGGCGCCACGGCCATCGAGTACGGCCTGATCGCCGCGCTCATCGCCGTCGTCATCATCTCGGCCGTGACGGCCCTGGGTTCGACCATCAAGACCAAGTTCAACGCCGTCGTCACCGGCATGGGCGGCACCGCCGGCGCCTGATCGCCGACGACAGTCCTGAAACCGGCGAGGG
>JALYPS010000427.1 GCA_030856285.1 Pseudomonadota bacterium | reverse complement strand
GTATTGCCCCAAGCGGAGACGGATGCCGGAATGACTGCAAGCGACAGTACGGCGGCGGCGATGAGGATGCGTTTCATACAATCCTCGTATCGCATTCCCTCTCCCATCGGGAGAGGGGTTCTATATCCCGAACGCCCTCTCCACCCGGACAACCCACGCCAGCACCGCCGGATAGGTCGACAGGTCGAAATCCCCCTCGTTCGCCACCCTCGTGTAGGCGACCAGCGCCAGATCGGCGAGCGTCGGCCCGTCTCCGACCAGCCAGTCCGCCCCGGTCAGCGCCGTCTCCATCCGCGCCAGCGCCGCATGGCCGCGCTCGATCAGCCGCGGCTCGATGTCCTCGAGACGCTTGCCGGCCAGCAGGCGCTGGAACCGGACTACGGCGATATAGGGCTCGTGGCTGTACTGTTCCCAGAACAGCCATTCGTACATCCGGGCGCGGTCATAGGGATCGGCAGGGATGAAGGCGGTCCCCTCGCCGAAATAGCCGATGATCGCATTGGACTGGGCCAGCACCCGGCCGTCCTCCAGCACCACCGCGGGCACCTGTCCGGCGGGATTTCGGGCCAGAAACTCCGCGCTGCGCGTCACGCCGGACATGACATTTGTTTCGACCCAGCGATAATCACGCCCGAGCCAGTCCAGCAACCACTTGACCTTCAAACAGTTGCCGGAACGAATATCGCCATAGACAGTAAGCATCTGGCCTCAGCAAAGTGTTTCTGATCTGCGAATACAGCTTACAGATTTTGCCGCGTTGGCCAAACGAGATTCGGCTTAACCATCACAAGGCCCGCTTATCCACTGCAAAGGCGGACACGAGGTCGCACCGCGCGCCGATTGACTGGTTTTCGCCACATTTGAGACGGACAAGCCCGCCGCCGGACGCGTCAGGGGCCGGTGATTCCGTGAGTTAATTCATGCTCGGCAAAGCCGCTGCATTCGCCATTATTCTGGCGATGGCCCTTCCCGCCCAGGTTCAGGCGACAGGCGATCCGGTGTCCTACCAGGCTGCGACGAGCGCGGGCTGGGGTGTCGAATCAACGGTCCCGACTCCGGAAGGTTCCGACAGCGGCGCGAGCGTGCTCAGCCCCGAACAGCAGGCCCTGATGGCCGAAGACGCCGACTGGACCGCCCGGGTCAATCTCTACCATGCGGGCGGCGGCGGAGCGACGGGCAACGACAGCCTCGGTTGCCGGCCGATCGCCATGCGCACCATCGCCACGGATCCCCGCTACATCCCCCGTCGCACCCGCCTGTTCATTCCCGAAACGGTGGGCATGCGGATGTCCGACGGCGCGATCCATGATGGCTACTGGTACGCCTCCGACACCGGCGGTGCGATCAAGGGCCAGAAGATCGACCTCTATACCGGCCACGGGCGCGGCTCGATGTCCCCGGCCATGCGCTTCAACCAGCGCCGCCTGACCCTCGTCAACGCCGGGCGCTTCGACGGCTGCCCCCCGTCGTGGGACAGCCTGCCGAGCCAGTCGACGCAGATGGCGGCTCTGGGCACGAGCGCGGGCACGCGCTGAGGCGAGTGATTAGTGATTAGTGGCTGGTGATTGCCGCTTCACTGTCAGCGGAAGGGCGGCGCTGGCTGTGCGGCCGCACCGCAATTGCCCAACCACTAACCACTGGCCACAAGCCACTTCTTCAGAACCGCCGCTTGCCGCTGACCGTTTCGAAGAACATCCGCCAGTCGCCCATCAGACTCCACAGCGGGTACTGAAAGGTCGCCGGCCGGTTCTTCTCGAAGAAGAAATGGCCCACCCAGGCGAAGCCGTAGCCGACCAGCGGCATGGCCAGCAGCCACCAGGCGTTCCGCGTCGCCAGCGCCAGCGCCATCACTCCGATCACGAGCGCCGTCCCGACGATGTGAATCCGGCGGCACGTCCGGTTGGAGTGCTCGTGGATGTAATAGGGATAGAAGGCGCTGAACGACTGATAGCGTTCGCCGGGTGCGGGCTGGCTGGTCATGGGCAAATCCTGCGCTGGCCGGACGGGAGGCGCAAGCCCAGGCGCGCGTCGGGTCGGGAGGTCGCGAAGGGCCGACGACCGCAGGCTGCCACAACCTATGCCTCGGTCACTGGCTCCGGCCCCAGCAGCCGTCGGATCGCCGGCCAGATCTTGGCCACCGCCGAGAAGAAGCCGACCACCGTCGAAACCCACTGGAACGCTGTCCACACCCAGCCGAACAGGTCCCCCTGCCCCAGCGCCTGACCGATCGGGAACAGCAC
>JALYPS010000417.1 GCA_030856285.1 Pseudomonadota bacterium | reverse complement strand
CCCAGGGCATCATCAATCAGCAAGGCCCGCCGCTCGGCTTCAACCAGTGGACCTCCGGCAACGCGATGGCCACCCGCGTGACCTTCGCCATCGCCGACGACAACCTGCTCGCCGGCGCCCAGGACCGCTCGCCCGCCGCCGGCTTCAAGCTCGCCGCCGACCGCCTGTTCTACGACGCCATCGAGCAGCGCAAACGCGGCTTCGAGACCGAGACCCAGCTGGTCGTCTACAAGCGGGTCCCGACCTACTTCAAGCGCATGGACGCCGAGGCGGCCTTCGTCGTCAACCTCCAGCACTACACCAACGACAAGACCTACCGGACCGAGACGCAGATCCGCGACAACGGCAGCTACGTCAAGCTCAACTGGTACACCAAGCGCAGCGACTACACCGGCGACCAGGTGTCGCTGACGATGTTCCCCTTCGACTCGCAGCGCTTCCTGCTCGGCTACACCTACAACATCACGTGGGGCGGCGAGCGCACCTTCCCCAACAACGCCCCCGGCGGCGACGCGGCCCGCAGCAACAGCATGGTCCCCGGCATGCGCCTGCGCTACGACTTCAACGTCGGCACCGGCAAGGACGGCTACGTGTTCGTCGGCGCCAAGACGGCCCGCCTGCTCAACGAGGCGATCAACGAGCCCCAGACCTACTACGCCGGCCTCGGCGGCTTCGGCGTCAGCTTCACCAACTGGCTGACCCTCGAGGGCAACGGCGGCTACTTCCAGCGCGGCTCCTTCCCGCCCCAGGGCACCAAGTACGCGGGCATCGGCGGCAAGACGGCCCAGCTGTTCGGCGGCTCGACCCGCCTCACCGGCCACTGGGGCGCGCCGATCGGCACATCGATCGACTTCCAGCTGTTTCGCAACAGCCCCGACGCGACCTACCTGCTGACCCAGACCCAGACCTACGACAACAAGATGGCCGGCTCCGCCGCCTTCGAGTTCACCGGCGTCGGCCAGACCCTGCTCGACTGGGAGAAGCCGGACACCACAGTCATCAGGCCCGCCATGGCCGGCGCCTTCAACGGCCGCCTGCGGATCAAGAAGACCAGGCTCTTCGCCACCGCGCTGTTTCGTAACCTCGACTACGTGGTCCTCGACATCCCCGGCGTCGCCCCCTACCGCGCCTTCCCGGCCGGCGCCATCGTCAAGCCGGAGTGGTTCGTCGTCATCGGCGCCGACTACTACCTCCCCAAGACCCGCCTCACCCCCGGCGTCGTCTTCGCCTACAAGAACCCCGCGTCCTACACCTCGAACGGCACGACCCTGGTGTTCCGCGAGTTCAACGACGTCGACACCCTGCCCAAGGGCAACGCCGCCTTCGACATCCTGTCGGGCAAGCTCACCATGAAGTGGGACGTCGCGCCCTTCTTCGTCATCCTCGGCGAGCTGCGCTACACCCTCGACAACAACCGCACCAAGTTCGTCAAGTCGAGCGAGGACTCCGGCCGCGTCCGCGTGTTCGAGGACAAGAACATCACCAACCGCCTCGGCTTCTTCCTGCTGGCCCAGGCCCGGTGGTAACGACCATGAAGCACTCCACCCTCCCCCGCGCCGCCCTGCTCGCCGGCCTCGCTGGCCTGGCTGGCTTGATCATGGGCCTCGACACCGGCTGCAAGCGCGTCAACGGCACCTTCGCGCTCGATCCCCTCGACGCCACCGGCATGGCCTCGTGCAATACGCACGGCCCCCTGAACCGCACCTGCAACGACTGCAACACCGGCGACACCAAGGCGTGCCTGACGGTCGCCCAGCACTATGAGCGCCGCTTCGACCTCGGTCGCAGCGACCGCGACGGACGTTCTGCGGCCCTGTTTTACGGGCGCGCCTGCGAGCAGGGCAACGACGCCAGCTGCGTGTTCATCGGCGAGCACTACAGCACCATCCGCGGCCTCGACTACTACACCCGCGAGATCGCCAGCCAGCTGCGCGGCCGCGCCTGCGCCGAAGTCTCCAAGGCCTGCGCCGAGAAGGACGCGCTCGCCTGCCGCGTCGAGGGCATGTGCCTCGGCGACGAGGGCCCCGACCAGCCCCAGGCCCGCGACCCGGGCGGGGC
>JALYPS010000416.1 GCA_030856285.1 Pseudomonadota bacterium | reverse complement strand
GCCCCGCCCTCATCGCCCGCCTCCGATCAGGAACAGCTGCGAGAGCCGGCCGTATCCGTCCAGCGTCAGCTCCACGCCCAAGGCGTCAGGCGGGCCTCCCGTCGGCCCGAGGGTCGGATCCGGGGTCCCGGAGCCGCCCCGGACAAAAGTCACGGACAACTCCGTCACCCCGGACAGCATCACCTGGGGCGGCCCCGGGCGGGAACCGTCGAGAAAGGGCGAAACACGGCGCTCCAGCCGGTCTCCGACCAGCCTGTACTCGACCCGTTGCAGCGACGATCTGCCCGCGCCGCCGGCGTTGCTCCAGCCGGCGCGGGTCACGATCAGAACGGGGTCCCCCGGAGCCGTCGCGCCGGCCAACGCCAGGGGATGCGGCTCGCCGTTCCGGTCGCGCGTACGGCGGCTCGTCGCCTGGCCGAGGTCGGCCTTCAGCAGGCTGCGCGTGCGTTGCAGTCCGGCTGTGCGATCCGTGGCCGAGCGGACGGCGAACCGGTTGTCGATCGAGACAGACAGCACCGCCGCGCCCGCCGCCGCAATCAGGCCGAACAGCATCAGTGCAACCAGCGCCTCAACCAGGGTGAAGCCGGAGCGGACGGTTGCCGGGGTGAACATGATCCTCAACGCCCCTTCTTCTGACCAAGGACTACACCCCGGCGGACGTCGGCGCACAATCCCGGAACCCAGCCCGGTCAAGGGCATTTCATACGAGTCAGCCCGTCCGATTTTGCATCGCAATAAATTTATGTAACATTGTTCGTTGTATACAGGGATCGAACGCGGTGCGCGGACAGCCTATGCTCAAGTCTCTGAAATGCCGTTTGAACGGACACATGTACGTCGACAGTCGCAGTCAGTCGGGCACCCAGACCTGCGTCCGCTGTCGACATCGCAAGCCGTTCGAAGGACTTGCTTCAAAATCCGGCAGCGGTGCTGACTCCGGTAGCAACTCGCCACCTATCGGCTGAGCCGGACGCGCTGACCCGCAACCCGCGGATAGTCTGACTCAGACCAACCGGCTCTGCACCACCGCCGCCTCGATAAAGCCAGCGAACAACGGGTGCGGCGCGAACGGGCGGCTCTTCAGTTCCGGGTGATACTGCACGCCGACAAACCACGGATGGTCCTCGCGCTCGACGGTCTCCGGCAGCACCCCGTCCGGCGACAGGCCGGCGAAGATCAGGCCGCCCTTCTGTTCGACAGCGTCGCGGTAGTTGATATTGACCTCATAGCGGTGGCGGTGGCGTTCGCTGATCGTGGTGGCCCCATACATCTGCGCAATCCGCGACCCAGGCCTGAGGGTGGAGTCATAGGCCCCCAGCCGCATGGTGCCGCCCATGTCGCCGCCCTGCTGGCGAAGCACCCGCTGGTTGCCCTGGGTCCATTCGGTCATCAGACCGACGACGGGCTCGGTCGTGGGACCGAACTCCGTCGATGAGGCCTTGGGATAGCCGGCCAGATTCCGGGCCGCCTCGATCACCGCCATCTGCATGCCGAAACAGATGCCGAAATAAGGAATCTTGCGCTCGCGGGCAAAGCGGGCCGCCTCGATCTTGCCCTCAGAGCCCCGCTCGCCGAAGCCGCCGGGTACCAGAATGGCATGGGCTGCTTGCAGCCTGGCGTCGCAGGCCTCGCGGTCGCCCTCGAAGGTCTCGGCCTCCACCCAGTCGATGTTGACCTTGACGTTGTTGGCCACCCCGCCGTGGTGCAGGGCCTCGATCAGGGATTTGTAGGCGTCCTTCAGGACTGTGTATTTGCCGACCACGGCCACGGTGACCTCGCCGTCGGGGTGCCGTCTCCGTCGGGCGATCTCCTGCCACATCGCGAGGTCGGGGGCCGGCGCGTCCGTCATCCCGAAATGGGCGAGGACCTCGGCGTCCAGACCCTCGCGGTGGTAGTCCAGCGGCACCGCATAGATGTCGTCAGAATCCATCGCCTGGATCACGCCGGTCTCGCGCACATTGCAGAACAGGCCGATCTTGCGCTTTTCCTCGGGCGGGATCGGGAATTCGCAGCGGCACAGCAGGATGTCGGGCTGGATGCCGATAGACCGCAGCTCCTTGACCGAATGCTGCGTCGGCTTGGTCTTCATCTCGCCGGCGGTCTTGATGAAGGGCAGCAGGGTCAGGTGCACGAAGCAGGACTGGCCACGCGGCAGGTCCTGGCCGAGCTGGCGGATGGCCTCGAAGAACGGCAGGCCCTCGATATCGCCGACCGTGCCTCCGATTTCGACCAGCACAAAGTC
Organism: Pseudomonadota bacterium; assembly: GCA_030856285.1. Lineage (GTDB taxonomy): Bacteria > Pseudomonadota > Alphaproteobacteria > Caulobacterales > Caulobacteraceae > Brevundimonas. The sequence continues at coordinate 3,780 of JALYPS010000416.1, read as the reverse complement.
CACGTCCTCGCCGTCGTCGGTCAGGGCCGGCGTCAGGCAGAAGGATTTGATCTGGTCAGTGACGTGCGGGATGACCTGCACGGTCGCGCCCAGATAGTCGCCGCGCCGCTCCTTCTCGAGGATGGTCGAATAGATCCGGCCGGTGGTGATGTTGTCGGACCGCGCCGCCGACACGCCCGTGAAGCGTTCGTAGTGGCCCAGGTCGAGATCGGTCTCGGCCCCGTCATCCGTGACGAAGACCTCGCCGTGCTGATAGGGGCTCATCGTGCCCGGATCGACGTTGAGATAGGGGTCAAGCTTGCGCAGACGCACCTTGTAGCCGCGCGCTTGCAGGAGCGCGCCGAGAGCGGCGGAGGCGAGGCCTTTTCCCAATGAGGAAACCACGCCGCCGGTGATGAACACGTAACGGGCCATGGGAGATTACCTTACCGCCGATTCGGCGGCAGCAGACTGGAGACTTTGAGGGCGGGAGAGGAAGGCGGGGATAAGGTCCCCGCCCATCCTTAGTTCGCGGGAGCGGGCTGAGCCGACGCCGGCGCGGGAGCCGGAGCGGCGGAAACACCCGACAGGCTGGACTCCAGATTCTGCAGCGACGGCGCGGCCGGTTGCGCAGGCGCCGCCGGATCAACGGCCGGCGCTGCGTCGGGGGTCGTCGGAGCGATCAGTTCGCCGATCGCGTCCGCATCAACGATCGAGCGGTTCGAACGCTCGACATTGCCGAGGATGGTCAGGCCGATCGCGCAGGCGAAGAACAGCCCGGCCAAGACCCAGGTCGTCTTGGTCAGAAGATTGCCCGCGCCGCGCGCCGTCATGAAGCCCGACGGACCGCCGCCCATCCCGAGGGCTCCGCCCTCCGAACGCTGAATCAGGATCACGCCGGCGAGCGCGACCGAGATGAGGATCATGGCGACGAGGAGAATGGTCTGGAGCATGGCAGCCGATATGTGTGGCGCGAGGCGGCGCCGATCAAGCGGCGGCGTCTAACATTGATGACGGGCGGGAGCAAACGGAGCGAGTCACGCGCCCCGGATGATCCCCAGGAAGTCAGCCGCCTTCAACGAGGCGCCGCCGACCAGGGCGCCGCCGACTTCGGGCACGGCGAGGATTTCGCGGGCGTTGTCCGGCTTGACCGAGCCGCCGTACAGGATCGGTGTGGCGGCGACGCCCAGCCCCAGCCGCTCGATCATCGCCGAACGAACGGCCCGGTGCACTTCCTCGATCTGCTCCAGCGTGGGCGTCAGCCCCGTGCCGATGGCCCAGACCGGTTCATAGGCCACGGCGAAGTCGGCGCCGGCCAAGGCCAGCGGCAGTGAGGCCATGATCTGCGACCGCACCACCTCGACCGCCCGGCCTGCCTGGCGTTGTTCAAGAGTCTCACCGACACAGATGATCGGCGCGAGGCCCGCGGCCAGAGCCGCCTCGGCCTTGGACGCCACCAGTGCGTCCGTCTCGCCATGCCCCTGGCGGCGTTCGGAATGGCCGAGGATCACCAGGGTCGCGCCCGCGTCCTTCAGCATGGCGGCCGAGACATCGCCGGTGAAGGCGCCGTGGGTCTCGGCCCGGCAGTCCTGCCCGCCGATCTCGATGCCGTCGCCGGCCGCTTGCGCCATCCGCGCGATCAGGGTCGCAGGCGGGCACAGGGCGACGCGGCAGGCCGGAGCCGCCTCCCCCAGCGCCGTGCGCAGCGCCGCTGTCTCGCCCAAGCTCCCACCCAGGCCGTTCATCTTCCAGTTTCCGGCGATCAGTTTTGCAGCTTGTATCATCCGGGCTTTCTATGCGGCGCCTTTCGACAAGCCAAGCCGCGTCGGGTCGGGAGGTCCCGACGGCCCGACGACCGCGGCCCAACATTCATGCCATCGTCTTGCCGTGCGGGCCGCTGACACCCTATAGGCCAAGAAGCACCCTTGCCGCTGATCCGCCAGGACCGACCATGCTCACCGCCTTCCGTACCTTCGCCAAATCGAAATGGGCCATCGGCCTGCTGGTCCTCCTGGCCCTGGGTCTGCTGATCACGGGCGGATCGCAGATGGATGTCCTGGCCAACCTGGGTCCGAAGCATGTGGTTTCGGCCGGCGAACGCAGCATGAGCCAACTCGAGTTCCGCGGTGAACTGGACCGTATCCGCGAGCAGGCCCAACAACAGTCTGGTCAGCCCCTGACGTTCGAGCAGCTGATCGGTGAAGGCGGCCTGCGCCAGTATCTGGAGCAGAAGTCCCAACAGCTCGGCTTCATGAACTGGGCTTGGAAGGCCGGCATCCGCCCGGGCAAGGAACTGGTCCTGCGCCAGATCCGCCAGGCCCCCGCCTTCTTCGACAACGTCACCGGCCAGTTCAGCGAGGAACAGTATCGCACCGCCCTGGCGGAGGGCAACGCGACGCCCGAGATGTTCGAGGCCCAGCTTCGCGACCAGTATTCCACCCAGCACTACGGCGCCGCCCTCAGCGCCGGCATGCGCCTGCCGCGAGTCTATGGCGCGATCCTGGCCAGCCAGGCGCTTGAGACCCGCGACGCGCGCTGGTTCACGGTGACCCAGGCCATGGCGGGCACGGCGGGCGCTCCGACCGACGCCCAGCTCACCGCCTTGATGAACCAGAACGCCGACCAGCTGCGCATGCCCGAATCCCGTACCGCCTCGGTGGTGCTGTTCGATGACGGCGCGGCCGGCTCTGCCGAGCTCACCGAGGCCCGCATCCAGGAGCGGTTCAACTTCCGCCGCGACGCCCTGTCGCTGCCGGAGAAGCGCAGCTTCGTCACCCTGACCGTGCCGAACCGCGCCGCGGCCGACCGTATCGCCGCCGCCTTGCGCGCCGGTCAGTCCCCGGCCGACGTCGCCCGCGCCAACAGCATCCAGCCCGCCGAATACGCCGATACGCCGCGCAGCGCCCTCGGCGACCCGGCCGTGGCCGCCGCCGTCTTCGGCCTGGCCGCCAATCAGGTGTCCGCCCCGGTCCAGGCCGGCGTGGGCTTTGTGGTCGCCCGCGTGACCAGCATCCAGCCGGGCCGCGCCGCGACACTGGCCGACGTCCGCGAGCAGGTGATCGCGGAGCTGCGCGCCGAAGACGCCCGCGCCGCCGTCTACCGCCGCGTCGAGGCCTATGAGAAGGCCCGTCAGGACGGCAAGACGCTGGACGTCGCCGTACGCGAGGTCGGCGCCCGCCTCATCCGGATTCCGCCGATCCGTCAGGACGGAAAACTCCGCAACGGCCAGGACATCAACCCGCCCCTGCCGCCGCAGCTGATCCAGACCATGTGGAGCCTCGGCAAGGGCGCCGAGAGCGAGGTCGTCGACATGGGCCAGGGCCAGTATTTCGTGGTCCGCCTCGACGACATCATGCCGGCGGCCTTGCCGCCGCTGGCCGGCATCCGTGAGCCGCTGGCCCAGCAATGGGTGCTGCGGGAGAACGCCCGGTTGCTCAACGTGCGCGCCAACGACCTGGCGGCCCGTGTGCGCAGGGGCGAAGACCTGGCCGCCGTCGCCGCCTCGGTCGGCGCGACGTTGCAAACGGGAACCGGCCTGAACCGCCAGTCCGCCGAACAGAACGGACAGGGCGTCATCGCCGGCGTGTTCAGCAGCGGCCGCGGGGAGCCCTTCTCGCAGCAGAACACGGCCGACACCTTCGTCATCGGTCGCACCGACCGCATCACCGCGGCGGTGCCGGCCCTGGCCGCCCCGGTCGCTGAACAGTTCCGTCACCGCATGGCCGGCGACCACGTCAACGCCGTCGGCGAGGTGGCCATCGCCGCCGCCGCCGCCCGCAGCAAGGCGGAATACGACGAGCC
>JALYPS010000413.1 GCA_030856285.1 Pseudomonadota bacterium | reverse complement strand
ACCGTGTATCGCAACAATCCGCAGCATTTCGACTATGAGGCCGTGGCCACGGGCGTGTTCAGCCAGCCGCCGGTCGGCGTGGTCGGCCTGAGCGAGAGCGAGGCGCGCCATTCCTGCCCCGGTGCGGTCGACGTCTATGTGACCCGCTTCCGGCCAATGAAATACGCCTTCACCGGCTCCGACGAGCGGATGCTGATGAAGCTGGTCGTCGACGGCGAGAGCCAGAAGGTGGTCGGCGTCCACATCGTCGGCCCCGAAGCCCCCGAGATGATCCAGTTGGCCGCCATCGCCGTGAAGGCCGGCCTGACCAAGGCCCAGTGGGACGCCACCTGCGCCGTCCACCCGACCATGGCCGAGGAACTGGTGACACTGAAAGAGAAGCAGCAGGCCGGGAATATGTCGGCGGGCTGACAATCGCGACACCGCGTTCATTGTCCCGGGACGGCCATCCGCCTATCTTGGCGGCATGAGTACCCGTTGGACGCCCGAAAGTTGGAGATCGAAGCCCGTCGTGCAGATGCCGACGGACTATCCGGACATGACCGCCCTGGCGCGGGTCGAGGACGAGCTGCGCGCCCTGCCGCCGCTGGTCTTCGCTGGAGAAGCGCGGCATCTGACCGCCAAGCTCGCCCAGGTCGAGGCGGGCAAGGCCTTCCTGCTTCAGGGAGGCGACTGCGCCGAGAGTTTCAAGGAATTCTCGACCGACAACATCCGCGATACCTTCCGCCTGATCCTGCAGATGGCGGTGGTCCTGACCTTTGCGGGCGGCAAGCCCGTGGTGAAGGTCGGGCGCATCGCCGGCCAGTTCGCCAAGCCGCGCTCGTCGTCGCTGGAGACCATTGGCGACGAGACCCTGCCCAGCTATCGCGGCGACATCATCAACGGCATGGCCTTCACCCCGGAAGAGCGCCTGCCCGACCCGCAGCGGCTGCTGCGCGCCTACAACCAGTCGGCCTCGACACTGAACCTGCTGCGCGCCTTCGCCGGCGGGGGATACGCGGACCTGTACAACATCCACCGCTGGACCATGGGCTTCGCCGCCGACAGCGCCTACGGCCACAAGTACCGCGAGCTGGCCGACAAGATCACCGAGGCGCTGGCCTTCATGGAGGCGGTCGGCGTCACGCCCGAAAGCCATCCCGATCTGAGCCGGGTCGAGGTTTTCACCAGCCACGAGGCCCTGCTGCTGAACCTCGAGAGCGCCCTGACCCGGCTGGACGGCGCCACCGGCGAATGGTTCGACACCTCGGCCCACATGGTCTGGATCGGCGAGCGCACCCGCCAGCTGGACGGTGCCCATGTCGAGTTCGCGCGGGGCATCAGGAACCCGATCGGTCTGAAATGCGGACCGACGATGGAGCCGGACGACCTGCTGGCCCTGATCGACGTGCTGAACCCCGACAATACGCCGGGCCGGCTGACCCTGATCGGCCGCTTTGGCGTGGACAAGGTCGGTGAGCGCCTGCCGCGACTGATGAAGGCGGCGAAGGCCGCAGGCAAGCGGGTGGTCTGGTCGATCGACCCGATGCACGGCAACACGCTGAAAGCGGGCAACGGCTACAAGACCCGGCCGTTCGAACGTATCCTCGGCGAGGTGCGCGGCTTCATTGATGTGGCCGAGGCGGAGGGCGTCCACCCCGGCGGCGTGCATCTGGAGATGACGGGCCAGAACGTCACCGAATGTCTGGGCGGGGCGCAGGCCCTGACCGAGGACGATCTGTCCAGCCGCTACCACACCCATTGCGACCCGCGCCTGAATGCTGATCAGGCGCTTGAGCTGGCTTTCCTGGTCGCCGAGCGGCTGAAGGCCGGACGGCGCGCGCAATCGGAAGCGGCCTGAGATGGAAGGCGTGGGCAGACCCGAGGGCGACGACGCGGAGCTTGAGGCCGGAGGCGGGCGCTGCGCTTATCAGGGCGCGCCGGGGGCCTTCAGCCACGAAGCCTGTACTGATCTGCGGCCCTGGGACGAGGCCGTCGCCTATGATTCCTTCGAGGGCGCCATCGCCGCGCTGAAGTCCGGCGAGGTCGGCTGCGCCCTGATTCCGGTCGAGAACACCACCATCGGCCGGGTCGAACCGGCGGCCTCACTGGTCGAGGCGGCGAACCTGAAAGTGGTGTCCGAGGTCTGGCGCCCCATCCGCCTGGCCCTGATGGCTCCGGTCGGCGCCAGCCTGCGGACGGTGAAGACCGCCGAAAGCCATCCGGTCGCGCTGCGCCAGTGTCCAGCCTCGCTGGCAGCCCTCGGCATCACCCCCGTCGAGGCCTTTGAC
>JALYPS010000408.1 GCA_030856285.1 Pseudomonadota bacterium | reverse complement strand
GGCTGAACGTCCGTCAGGCCGAGGCGCTCGCGCGACGGGCTGCCGAAGGTCCGAAGGGCCGTCGGCCGGGTGCGCCGACAATGGCCGGCGAGGGCGCGGCCGATGTCGCCGCGCTGGAACAGGATCTCGCCGACGCTCTCGGCCTCAAGGTCCAGCTGGCTGATCGGGGCGGCAAGGGGGAGTTGACCATCCGTTACGGCACGCTGGAGCAGCTGGACGACCTGTGCCGCCGATTGATGCGCGGTTGAAGTCCGTCCGTGCTAGGCTGACCGCATGACTGACAAGCCTTCCAACCCGACCGCCGAAGCCATGAAACGCGCCCTCGCCGCCAAGAAGGCGGGGGGTAGCCCTTCGCACGGCGGCCTTCAGGGCTCTGCGCGGGCCGAGGAGAAGGCGCAGCAGGCGCGCAGCGCCGCCCTCGCCAAGCCCGCCTTCCGCAAGGCCTCCAAGCGGGGCTAGAGCCCGAGCCGCCTGGCGCGTGCCGAGATTTCCAGCAGCAGGCGTTCCGCGATCAACTGGTCGGGCGAACCGGTGGTTTTGGTCGCGACATCGGCCGTATTGACGCTGTCGAGCACCCGGTCGAGGTCGTCGAGCCGCCAGCTGCGGGCCTGACGCAGCATTTCGGCCTCCTGTTTCCAGAACACGCCCGCCGCCTTGGCCGCCTCCTTGGATCCGGCCCCGTTGGCCTGAAGCACATTGATACGCCGCAGCTTGCCGAGATGGATGGACGCTTGTCTCACCGCCATGACAGGCGATTCGCCCTCGGCCAGGGCACGGCGCAGACCTGACTGGGCCGGGGCGGGGCGGCCGCCGAAGGCCTGGAGCGCGGCGTCCTGCAGGGAGGCGTCGGCCTCGACCCCCAGATGCCGCTCCAGCTCCTCCACATCGATGGTCTTGCCCGAGCCCGGGCCGATGTAGAGGGCCAGACGCTCTATCTCCTGCCGCATCAGGCCGCGCTCGCGGGGCAGGCGGCTGACGAACCGGTCGAGTGCATCGCCGGTCAGCCCAACCTTGTCCGCCGCCAGGGCCTCGCGCGTCATCCGGGCGATGTCGCCGGTCTCGTCCTCATAGCAGGCCATGCCGACCGCGCCTTGCGAGGCCTCGGCCGCCTTGCGCAGGGCCGAGTCGCGGCCCAGGGCTCCGGCCTCGATGACCAGCATGGCGTCGGGATTATAGCCGCCCTCGGCATGGACTTTCAGAGCAGAGGCCAGCGCCTTGTCGATCGACGCCTTCTCCGACCCCAGCCGGACGCGGACCAGTCGCCGCCCGCCAATCATCGACAAGGCCGTCAGCGCCTCTTCCAGCCGGCCCTCGTCGCCGTCGATGTCGCTGTCGGTCAGCAGGGTGACGTTGAAGGGATCGTTGAGGTCCGGCGTGATCGCCCGGCACAGGATTTCGGCGCGCTCGCCGACGCCCGACCGGTCCTTGCCATGGATGACGGCGGCGCGGACGCCCCGGTCCGGCGACTTGAGGAAGCGATCGACCTCGGGGCGTTTCGCCAGAATCATCAGGCGTAAATCATGGCTGGTTCGACAGGGCCCGCATCAGGTCGAGCCGGATCAGACGGGCCAGTTCGGCGGCGGCGCGCTCCTCGCCGTCCTGCTGGGCTGCGATGGCGGCGAAGGGCTGGTCAGCGGCCGCATAGGTGGTGGTGACGGTCTCGACGCCCGAGACGGCTTGGCCGCCGCCTGTCGGGGTCAGGATCCACGCGCCGCGGACGGTCAGTTCATAGCGGGTGGCGGTGTCGTCGATGCGGCGCCCCAGTGGACGCCGCGACTGTTCGAGCACGGTCTCCAGCCGCCAGAGCGGAGCCTGGGAGCCGTCGCGACCCAACGCGTCCTCGAGCTGTTCCCGCACGCGATAGCCGAGGCGATCGTCCTGGGTGGTCACGGCGATGCGCGACAGGGACGAGCCGACGCCGGCCTCCCCGTACAGGGGCGTGAAGCCGCAGCCGGCCAGTCCGAGCACGGCGACGGCCGCCAGCGCGAGGGCCCGCATCAGCCGACCACCAGATTGACGATGCGATCCTTGACCACCACGATCTTCCTCACCGTCTGACCCTCCAGCCGCGCCTGGACGTCGGCGTCCGCCATGACGATGGCTTCGACCTCCGCCGGCTCCAGGCCCCGGGCGACGCGGATCTCGCCGCGGCGCTTGCCGTTGACCTGAATGGGCAGGATCACCTCGTCGTCGGCCGCCAAGGCCGGGTCGAATTCCGGCCAATGCGCATCGAGCACCATCCCCTCTTCGCCGAGCCGCGTCCAGCACTCCTCGGCCAGGTGAGGGGTGAAGGGTGCGACCAGCCGGACCAGAGCCGAAAGGGCCTGACGCCGCGCGGCTCCGCCCGCCGTTCCGTGATCACGCACGACGGCGACGAAGGCGTAGAGTTTGGCGATGGCCGAGTTGAAGCGGAAGCCGCTTACGCCCTCGGACACCGCCTTGATGGCCTTGTGGGTCTCGCGGATCAGCGCGGCGTCGGACTCATGGGCGGGGGCGTCGGCATCGAACCTGTCGACCTCGGCCCATACCCGCTGGACGAACCGGGCCGCGCCCTCGACGCCGCCGGGCGTCCATTGCACGTCGCGCTCGGGCGGACTGTCGCTGAGGACGAACAGCCGGCCGGCGTCGACGCCATAGGTGTCGACGATTTCCTGCGGAGCGACGACGTTCTTCTTCGATTTCGACATCTTCTCGATGTCGCCGACGATCACCGGCTGGCCCAACTCGCGGTCCACCCATTGGCCGTTGCGCTTCTCGACCTGGTCGGGCGACAGCCAATTGCCGTTCCGGGACTTGTAGGTCTCGTGGATCACCATGCCTTGGGTGAACAGGCCGGCGAACGGCTCGCGCACGGACATCAGCCCGGCGTCCGAGAGGGCGCGGCTGATGAAGCGGGCATAGAGCAGGTGCAGGACCGCGTGTTCGACCCCCCCGATATACTGATCGACGGGCAGCCATTTGTCGGCGGCGGCGCGCGAGACCGGCTCGGCCGCGGTCGGGTCGGCGAAGCGGGCGAAATACCAGCTCGAGTCGACGAAGGTGTCGAGGGTGTCGGTCTCGCGCACGGCCTCGCCGCCGCACGAGGGACAGGACACATGCTTCCAGGTCGGGTGACGATCGAGCGGATTGCCGGGCGTGTCGAAGGTGACGTCTTTCGGCAGTTCGACCGGCAGTTGATCGGCGGGAACGCCCACAGGGCCACATTTTGCGCAGTGGATCACAGGGATGGGACATCCCCAGTATCGCTGGCGGCTGACCCCCCAGTCGCGCAGCCGATAGATGGTCGCACCCTGGCCCGCATGCGCCGCCTCGATCCGACGGATGGCCTCGGCCTTGGCCGCCTCGATCTCGAGCCCGTTCAGGAAGGCCGAGTTGAACAGCCGTCCCGGACCGACATAAGCCTCTGTTTCGACGCTGAAATCATCACCGGAATCCTCCGGTCTCACGACCGGGACGACGGGCAGACGATATTTGCGGGCGAAGTCGAGATCGCGCTGGTCGTGGGCCGGGCAGCCGAAAATCGCGCCCGTGCCGTATTCGGACAGAATGAAGTTGGCAATCCAGACCGAGACCTCGCGGCCGTCGAACGGATGGACGACCTTCAGCCCGGTGTCGAAGCCAATTTTCTCGGCCTGTTCAATCTCGGCCTGGGTCGAACCGCCCTTGCGGCATTCGGCGACGAAGGCCGCGGCGTCCGGGTTGGTCTCGGCCAGGGCGCGGGCGACCGGATGATCGGGGGCGACGCCCATGAAGCTGGCCCCGAACAGGGTGTCGGGACGGGTCGTGTAGATCTCCAGACCGCCGGGCGCCGAGGCAGGCACCTCGCCGGCCCAGGCC
>JALYPS010000320.1 GCA_030856285.1 Pseudomonadota bacterium | reverse complement strand
GTTCCGCTCCGGTCGCCGCCGGCAGCCGGGAGGCCGACGCGGACTGACACCCCGATCGTTGTCAGGTCTGTCGTGCCGCCTGTTCGCGGCGATACTGCTCGACCGGCACGCCGCCGACACCCCAGTCCTCGAGCGCGGTCTCGTCGATGACGACGAAGGTGGTGGCCGGACTCTTGTCCAGCACCTCGACCAGCAGGTCGGTGACGCCTCTGATCAGGCGCGCCTTCTGCTCGGCTGTCGCGCCCTCGCGGGTGATGCGTATGTTGACGTAGGGCATGGGTCAGGGCTCCTTGATGAGGTCGAAATGGAAGACCTTGGCGATGATGCGCCACTCGTCGTGCAGGCGGATGAAGGTCAGAAAATCGGTGAATCGCTTGGGCCCGATGGAGCATTCGGCGCGGACGAAGGCGGTGACCGGGCCTGCGAACTCGATCGACAGAATCCGGTCCGCGCGAGGCTCTGACCGGCTGGCCGGGGAGGGGCGGGCGTCCACGATAGGGAAATACGCGTCCATCGACAGCAGCGTCAGGCTGCCCTCGGTGGCGCAGGTATACTGTGCGTCCGGGTGAAACACCCGCCTGAGCCGGGTGGTGTCGCCGAGGTAAAGGCCGTCGAAATAGTCGGCCATCACAGCCGTGAGTGCGGCGAAGGGGCCTGAAGGACTCATGCCGAGAGCAGCCCCTCGGCCGCCATGGCCGCGCGGACGGCGGGTCGGCCCGCGATGCGCTCTCCGTGGGCTTTCAGACGGGGCCAGCGCTCCAGACCGAAGCCGGATGGTCCGGCCCAGCCGGCGACCACGAACAGGTGGGCGTCGGCCACGGAATAGGTCTGGCCCAGTAGGTAGGGACGATCGTCGGAAAGCAGCGCCTCATAGTAGTCCAGTCTGTCGCTGACGCGCGCCACGGCCGCCTGCCGCCCCTCGGGCGAGGTCGTGGGGTCGAACAGGGGACCGAAGGCCTTGTGCAGTTCTGATGCGGTGAAGTTCAGCTGCTCCTGCAACCGGGCGCGTGCGAGTCCGCCTTGGGGGGCCAGGCCCGCCTTGGGCCGAAGGTCAGCGACATACTGAAGCAGGGCCGCACTTTCGGTCAGGATCTGCCCGTCGTCCAGTTGGAGGGCGGCGACATAGCCCTTGGGATTGATCGTCCTGAAGTCGGCGCCGGTCTCGGTGCGACCGGTCGCGGTATCGACACGCTCGAGCTCGAACGTCAGGTCCAGCTCGCGCAGCACAATGTGCGTGGCCAGCGAACAGGCGCCGGGGCTGTAGTAGAGTTTCATCAGGGCGGCTCTTCAGGAGGTTGATGCAGGCCCCAAGCTGGGACCGATCGTTACCATCGGAAACCCCATAACTTGAGGTAACCAGCCTTTTGAGGTATCCCGGCGGTAACCGCCGGATCGTGCCATGCCCCTGAAGATCAGACGAAACCACGCCAGTGCGCCGCCGCCGGGCTGCGCCCTGAGCGAATGTATGGCGCTGATTGGCGGGGCCTGGACACCGAACATCATCTGGCATCTTCGGTCCGGGCCGCGTCGGTTTAGCGAGCTGCGCCTCGATATTCCGCCAGTGTCGGCCAAGGTTCTGACCGCACGCCTTCGCGAGATGGAGTTCAGGGGAGTTGTCACCCGGACGGTGATGCCGACGTCGCCCCCGTCCGTTGAATACGCCCTGACCCCCCTGGGCCAGGAGCTGGCCCCGGCCATCCAGGCGATCGTCGATGTCGGCCACCGCCTCAAGGGCGAGGCCGCCTGACCTCCGGCGATCAGCCTGCCGCGGCGCGTTCCAGTTCGGCGATGTTCAGCCGCTTCATTTCCATCATGGCGGCAAAGACGCGCTGGCGGACGGCCGGGTCGGGATCGGCGAGGAAGCGGTTCATCGCATAGGGCACGATCTGCCACGACAGGCCGTACCGGTCCTTGACCCAGCCGCACTGTTCGGCCTCGGGCACGGCCGACAGGATGTCGGTCAGGCGGTCGACCTCGGTTTGGTCCTCGCAGTCGATCTGCAGGGAGATCGCTTCGGTGAAAGTGAAATGCGGGCCGCCGTTCAGGGCAGTGTAGCGGTTGCCGGCCAAGGTGAACTCGACCAGCAGGACATCGCCCGCCTTGCCGCTGGGATAGTCGCCCGGCGAGCGGATGACTGCGTCGATGCGCGAGTCCGGCAGGAGAGAGACATAGAAGCCGACGGCCTCTTCAGCCTGTTTGTCGAACCAAAGGCAGGGAATGATCTTCTGGCGCGGGGGCAGGGCGGTCATGGGAGCTCTCCTTTGCTGATCGGATGGGTATATTAAACTATCAGGTTAAATGCAAATGCCTGTGTCGCCTTGCGGTTCCGGGTGCGGCTGGGCAAACAGGCGCGATGACACCGACCCTCTACGGCATCCCCAACTGCGACACCGTCAAGAAGGCGCGTGTCTGGCTGGACCAGCACGGCGTCGCCTTCTCCTTTCACGACTACAAGAAGGCCGGAATCGACCGGCCGCAGCTGGAGGCCTGGGTCGCCGAGCATGGTTGGGAGACGGTGCTGAACCGCGCCGGCACGACCTTCCGCGCCCTGCCGGAGGCGGACAAGGTCGGGTTGAACGCGGCGAAGGCGGTCGCGCTGATGCTGGCGCAGCCGTCGATGATCAAGCGGCCGGTGCTGGATCTGGGCGGGCGGA
>JALYPS010000318.1 GCA_030856285.1 Pseudomonadota bacterium | reverse complement strand
GGCCGGAGCGTGGAGGGGGCGAGGGTTCGGGCGCTGCGGCCACGATGATGGGCGCGCGCGGCGCGGCGGGCCCTGAAGCGGGCGCCGCCTCGAGCAACGAGGCGCCGGTCCAGCCTTCGACGGCGGTCAGGTGATAGTGAACCGGGATCGGCCGCACCTGGACACGATAGCGATCCCCGTCCTGTGAAAACGTCAGGGACCTGCCCATCAGGTCCGAGAACTGGATCGCTGCGGACCCGTCCTGACCGATGGCGAGGCGCTGATCCCGCCCGAGATAGCGCACGCCCATGCCAGCATCGTTCAGCGTGAAGACGCCGTTCTCAACCCAGCTCTGGGAATTCCGTGCGCGGACTTCCCAGACGAGCCGCTGCTCCCGCGGCGTCCATACAAAGCGGTGGAACTGGGCGTTCCCGCTCCATTCGCGACCGCTCAGCGCGGCCAATACGCCCCAGGTGCGGGCGACCTCGGGCGACGGCGCGGAGGACGCGGGTGTCGCCGGCTCAGCGGGCTGGCCGTCCTGCGCCGAGGCAAACCCGGGGAAGACTGAAAGCGGCGCGGCCAGCAAGGCGGCCGCGCTCAACGCGCTGATTACCCGTCGCATTCCCAAAAACCCCCGTTCCCCGGAGGAACATATCAAAGGATTTCGCCAAGGCAACCAAACGTCGAAACGTGTCGCGCCCGGGGGCTACCCCCGCTCCTTCGTCTTGGTGAAGGCCACGACCGGGAACCGCTCCATCACATAGCCGGTTTCCCAGCTCGACTTGGCGAGGAAGACCGGGTCGTCGTCGATGTCGCGGGCCATCTGGCCGCGGTATTTGCCCATGAAGTCCTCGAGGTCGGCTTTCGTGCCGCCGATCCACCGGGCCTCGGCCCAGGGCGAGGGTTCGAAGATGACTTCCAGCCCGTATTCCTCGCCCAGACGGTCGGCCATGACCTCGAACTGCAGCTGGCCGACGGCGCCGACGATGAAGTCGGACCCCATCTCGGGGCGGAACAGCTGGGTCACGCCCTCTTCGGCCAGGCCGTCCAGCGCCTTCTTCAGGTGTTTGGCCTTGAGCGGGTCCTTGACGCGAACGCGCTGGAGGATTTCGGGGGCGAAATTCGGCAGGCCGGCGAAGCGGATCAGGCCGGTCTCGGACAGGCTGTCGCCGACGCGCAGGACGCCGTGGTTGGGGATGCCGATGACGTCGCCGGCGTAGGCGTCCTCGGCCAGTTCGCGGTCGCTGGCGAAGAACATGATGGGGGCGTTCACGCTCAGCTGCTTGCCGGTGTTCTGGACCTTCAGCTTCATGCCGCGCTGGAATTTGCCCGAGGCCATGCGGAACATGGCGATGCGGTCGCGGTGGTTGGGGTCCATATTGGCCTGGACCTTGAAGACGAAGCCGGTGACCTCGGCCTCGCCCGGTTCGACGGTGATCGGAACCGGCTCAGCGGCGTTGCGGGTTCCGGCGGGGGCGGCCTTGTGCGCCTTCATGGTCTTGGGCGGCGGGGCCCATTCGCCGATCGCGGCCAGCAGTTCGTCGATGCCGAAATGGCGCAGGGCCGAGCCCCACAACACGGGGGTCATATGGCCTTCGAGGAAGGACTGACGGTCGAAGGCCGGATAGCCGCCCTCGACCAGTTCCTGCGCCTCCATCAGGGCCTCGTGCTCGCCGGGCTCGAAATATTGCGCGGCCTCGGCCAGCGGCAGGGCCTCGGGGTGGGGGACGTCCTCGGCCGAGCCCGCGGGCTTGCGGGCATAGGGCTGGAACTTGCCCGTGCCCATCTCGACCATGCCGCGCAGGCGGTTGCCGCTCTGGGCCGGCCACCAGATCGGAGCGGGGTCGAGCTGAAGGCGCGAGGCGATTTCGTCCAGCAGGGCCATCGGGTCCTGGGCCTCGCGGTCCAGCTTGTTGATGAAGGTGATGATCGGGATGTCGCGCAGGCGGCAGACCTCGAACAGCTTCAGCGTCTGCGGCTCGATACCCTTGGCGGCGTCCAGCACCATGATGGCGCAGTCGGCGGCGGTCAGGGTGCGGTAGGTGTCTTCCGAGAAGTCCTCGTGCCCGGGCGTGTCGAGCAGGTTGAACATTCTGGCCGCGCCATCCGCGGGCGTGTGCTCGAACGTCATGACCGAGGCGCTGACCGAAATGCCGCGCTCCTTCTCGATCTTCATCCAGTCGGACTGGGTGCGCCGGTTTTCGCCGCGCGCACGCACGGCCCCGGCCGCGCGGATGGCTCCGCCGGCCAGCAGGATGTGCTCGGTCAGGGTGGTCTTGCCGGCGTCGGGGTGCGCGATGATGGCGAAGGTCCTGCGGCGCAGGGCCTCCTGTTCGAGAGTGAGCTTCGACATGTTCTATCCGTTGGGCCGCGCGAGGTAGCGCGGACCGGGCCGAAAGTCACCCGTCCGCGGACGTCGGACGGGGCCGGCGGACGTCAGTCGGCCGCGACCTCCGGCTGCGCGGTCTCTTCCGACGGGGCTTCCTCGACGTCCACAACCCCGCCGGTCGCGGTCGCGATGGCGGCGAGCATGGTTCGGGCGCGGACGCGGTCGGCGCCGGGGTGGGGCCCGTTGGCGACCGGATCGAGCATCGACCTGGCCTCACTCCACAGCGATCTGGCCATATAGGCCTCGGCCAGCCTCAGCCGGTTCTCGTCGGCTTGCGGGGCGAGGGCGGTGGCGACCTCCAGGGTCGATATGTCGTTGGCGTTGGGATAGCCGGGCTGCCCGCGCCGCGTCTCGTTCAGACCGAGATAGATGCGGAAGTCCAACGCCTTGTGTTCCATGGCCTGGGCCAGATAGGCCATGGCGAGGCGTCGCCGGGAAGGCGCGCCCTCGGAGTCCGGCTCCGCCTTGACCTGATCCATGAGGAGCGCGGCGGCGATGCGTAGCGCGTCCGCGTCCGTGGACGTGGCCGACAAGAGCGGTTGCAGCGCCGCCAGACCCGCCGCCGGGTCGCCCTTCAACCGATGCGCGCGGGCGGCCACGAGCATGGCCATACGCTGGCCCGGGCGCCGCGCCGCCGCCGCGAGGGCGTCGGTGATCAGTTCAGCGCGGTGTCGGGCGACGTCGCGGGCCATCTCGGCCCTTACCCCCTCCGAGCGGGGATCATCGGGGTCGTTGTCGGGCGGGACGACCATGGGCGTGTCGTCCAGTCGAAGGTCATACCAGACCAGGGCGCCTTCATCCGCGCCCACGGTCGAAATCGCGACCTCGGGCATCGGGATATCGATCTGGGGCGTATAGTAGGTGATGCGACCACGAAAGTAGCGGCGGAAGTCGTTCTGAAGTTCGATCGAGGTGCGCCCGGTCGCCGCCTGCATCGCCGCGATCGAGTCCACTCCCCGGATCACGCTGTTCAAATACTGGCTCAACATCTGCTGCCGTTCGGGCGTGCTCATCAGATAGTGGGTCAGCGCCCAGGACTGGGCATAGTAGTCGAAGATGCGGGCCCGCCCGGATCGACTGACCCGCCATTTCAGTACGTCGGCCAAGGGCGCCCATTCATTAGTCCCCAGCTGCGTGAACAGCATCATCCGCCCGCGGTCTTCCCGTCCAACCTCGATCTTGTCCGGTTCCATGACGACGGTGGAATAGTATTCGGCGAAGCCCTCCACGAACCACGACGGGTAGGCCGCGGCCGACATCTGGAACATGAAATGGTGCGCGTATTCGTGGAACAGGGTGCTCAGCGCCTCCGGGTTTGTGATGTTGGTCACCGTGTAGATGCGACCCGCGTCGGCGGAGTAGAAGCCGGCGATGCCCTCCGAGCCGTCGGGAAGGATGCGGCGCATGTCCCGCGCGCCGTCCGCCAGATAGATTTCCAGCTTCGGAATCTGGACGTCGCTCTGGATCGGATAATAGGTCCGAAGAAGGGCGTCGAAACGTTCGATCTTGGTGGCGTAGGTGCGCAGGGTGCGCTCGGACACGTCGCCGTAGATGATGAAATGGTCGGTTTCCGCCCTCTGCCATTCCGCACGGGCCGGCGCCGCTGCGAACACGATCAGCGCCGTGACGGCCATTACGGCCGCCCTCAGATATCCCGTCATACGCATAGCCCCCGCTTCACCAGCCCCAAGCCACAACCTTAAACAGCGGGGCGGAGTGCGTGCAAGGCCGGGTGTCAGGCCGCCATGCGCATCCATACCGCGCGGTCGGCGGCGAGGGCGGTCAGCTGGCCCTTCGCGGCGCGCGCTTTCAGCTGACGCATGACGGCGTCGGGCAGGGCGCAGAACTGCGGCTCGACCAGGGTCGGATCGCAGCCGGCGGCCGGGGCGGCGAACAGGGCGGCGTTCACTTCCGGCGAGCGATCGTGGATCAGCCAGGCCAGACGGCGCGCGCGCTGCGGGTCGTTGAGGTGCAGCAGCGGATCATCGGCAAACAGTTCGCAACCGAGTTCCAGTACATAGTCTAGCTCGAGGTTCTCGAAGCGGCGCGCGTCGCCGGGCGTGACCGGGCTGGCCTCGTCCAGATCGAACACCACGTCGTTGAGAAGAAAGAGCATCGACAACACCCACTATCGCTCCGGGCTCATTGCGGCCCGTAGAAGCTGACCATAGGCGGCTCCGCTTGAGGTTCCGTGT
This sequence comes from Pseudomonadota bacterium, assembly GCA_030856285.1. Taxonomy (GTDB): domain Bacteria; phylum Pseudomonadota; class Alphaproteobacteria; order Caulobacterales; family Caulobacteraceae; genus Brevundimonas. The sequence continues at coordinate 728 of JALYPS010000318.1, read as the reverse complement.
GCGAACGCAGTTAAGGATTTCGCACTTCCGGCGGCGGTGGAAAGGGGTGGTTAGGGATGGTTGGTGGCGAGTGGTTAGTGGTTGGTGATTGGCCGCCAGGCGGGGCGTGGCGCGAGCTGCGCCGCCCTTCCGCCGCCAGTGATTTGATCACCCACCAACCACCAATCACCAATCACCAATCACCAATCACTCCCCGCCGCCCGCCACCTTCTCGGTGATAAAGTGCCGTCCCTCGCGGTCCTCGATCTCGACCACCCACAGGTCGGGGTCGTAACCGGCCTGGCGCTGGATATAGGCGTCGAGCTCGCTCTCGAACTCGCTCTCGACCGGCTGCATCCACAGCCGTTCGCCGTCGGGTCCGAAGGCCTCACTATAGAGTCGGGCGCGGCGGTTCGAGGTGTCGAAGGCCTTGACGATGACCGTGCCGGCGCGGGCGTCGCCCTTGCGACCGACGGTGGCGAAAGCCCCGCCCAGCTCGGCGCGGCGGATCAGGGCGGAAACCCAAAGGTCGCTCGACAGAAGCACTTTGATAACCCTGCTCGGAAACCGGACCGGAACGCGTGATGCGTATTGTGCGGTCTCATGACGATAGGCCAGACCGCCTCGAAGACCAAAGCCGCGTTGGCGGCCGCCGCCGTGCTGGGGCTGCCGGCGACGGCGTCGGCGGGTCCCGCTGACACCTATTATGAGCGCGCCTTCGTGGTCGCCGCCGATGCCCGCTGCAACCT
>JALYPS010000376.1 GCA_030856285.1 Pseudomonadota bacterium | reverse complement strand
ATCACCTCGACCAAGAAGGGCTCGATCACCTCGGTCCAGGCCATCTACGTCCCCGCCGACGACCTGACCGACCCGGCCCCCGCCGCCTCGTTCGCCCACCTTGACGCGACGACCGTGCTGAACCGCGACATCGCCGCCCAGGCCATCTTCCCGGCCGTGGATCCGCTCGACTCGACCTCGCGGATCATGGACCCGCTGGTCATCGGCGAGGAGCACTACCGCGTCGCCCGTTCGGTCCAGGAAGTGCTGCAGCAGTACAAGTCGCTCAAGGACATCATCGCCATCCTCGGCATGGATGAGCTGTCGGAAGACGACAAGCTGATCGTCTCGCGCGCCCGCAAGATCAGCCGCTTCCTGTCGCAGCCCTTCTTCGTGGCCGAGCAGTTCACCAACTCGCCGGGCAAGTTCGTGTCCCTGGAAGACACGATCCGCTCGTTCAAGGGCATCGTCGCCGGCGAATACGACCACCTGCCGGAAGCCGCCTTCTACATGGTGGGCGCCATCGAGGAAGCCGTCGAGAAGGCCCAGAAGCTCGCCGCCGAGGCGGCCTGATCCATGGCCGGCAAGCTCAGCTTTTCGCTGGTGTCGCCTGAGCGCGAAGTCTTCACCGGCCTCGTCGATCAGGTTGATGCGCCGGGCGCCGAGGGTGATTTCGGCGTCCTGGCCGATCATGCCCCCTTCATGACCGCCCTGCGCGAGGGCGTGGTCACCGTCATCGACGGCGGCTCGCGGCGCCAGTTCGAGGTCCACGGCGGCTTCGCCGACGTGACCCCGGCGGGCCTCACCATCCTGGCCGAACAGGCCTCGGAAGTGACGGCGGCCTGAGACTGACCATGGCCGGACCGGACGTCGTTCTGGTCATGGCCTGGGTCGCGGCGGTCCTCGGCCCCATCATCTGCGCCTTGTTGATCCGGCGGCTGCTTCGCGGTCGCCGGATTGTTTTTGCCTGGAGTCTCGGCGTGGTCGTCGCGATCGGCTGGACCCTCGGCGTCTGGGCCTTCCTGATAGAACCCGCGACCCTGACCGTGGGGCACGTCACCGTCGAGAGCGCGACCTGGCGCGGACCGCCCCTGCGGATCGGCATAATCTCCGACACCCATGTCGCGGCGCCTCACACCGACATCGCGCGGATCGAGCGGGTGGTCGAGAGGATGAACGCCGAACGGCCCGACATCGTCATGCTGCTGGGCGACTATGCCGGCGGCCATGAACCGGCGGCCGTCCGGGCCGCGCCCGAGCGATCGGAGATCCTTCGGGGCGTTGAGGCGTTCCGGGCGCTCGAAACGCCGCTGGGGGTGCACGGCGTGCTCGGCAACCACGATTCCTGGTTCGATGACGTAGCTGTATCGGCCGCGCTCACCCGTGCGAACGTTCGCGTGCTCGAGAACCGGGCAGAACGGATCGCCCGGCCGGGCGGCGCCTTCTGGGTCGCCGGACTGGCGGATATGCATTCGCCGCGCCAGCCGCCGACCGTGTCCGGAACTCTCAGCGAGGTGAGCGACTCCGGCCCGGTGATCGTCCTGACCCACTGGCCCGACCCGTTTGTCGACGTGCCCGACCGTGTCTCGCTTACCCTCGCGGGCCATACGCACTGCGGACAGGTGAACTTGCCGCTCCTGGGCCGGCTGGTGCATGCGTCCGAGATGTCGGAGCGATGGGCTTGCGGCCTCTATGACGAGGGCGGGCGCAAACTGTTCGTCACGGGCGGCGTCGGCGTGTCGATCCTCCCCGTGCGGTTCCGGGCCCCGCCGGAGATCGTCATCCTCACCCTGACCGCTCCAGCTGTGGTCGCGACGACCGCGCCACGCTAAGGACGGGCATGACCCTCCCGGATATTGTCGGCGTCGTTGGCGTCCTGTGCATCCTGATCGCCTATGCCGGGGCCACGGCGAAGAAGCTGGACCCGGCGAAGGCGCCCGCGCTGCTGCTCAACCTGACCGGCGCCCTGCTGATCCTCGTGTCGCTGTATTTCGATTTCAACCTGTCGGCGGTGCTAATGGAAGGGGCCTGGGCGCTGGTGGCCGTCTTTGGTCTGGTCCGGCTGGCCCTTGGCCGAAATCGCGCGCCGGACTAGCCTGCGTCCCCTGACCGGGAGGCCCCATGCTCGAACTCCGCCCCAATTGCGAATGCTGCGACCGCGACCTGCCGTTCGACAGCGCCGAGGCGCGCATCTGCACTTTTGAGTGCACCTTCTGCGCCGGTTGCGTGGACGGCGCCCTGAAGGGCGTCTGCCCCAACTGCGGCGGCGGGTTCAGCGCAAGACCGGTCCGGCCGGCGCATCTGATGGCGAAATATCCGGCTTCGACCACGCGCGTGTTCAAGCCGCAGGGCTGCGCGGCGGCCTAGACCACCAGCGGTGCGAACACGGCCACGACCTGTTCGTAGGACGCCCGCTTGAACGGCACGATCAGGTCCGGGGCGTCGGACAGCGCGCCCCAGCGCCAGGCGTCGAATTCGATCTCGTCATGGGCCCCAAGATCGATCTCGGACTCCTCGCCGGTGAAGCGGAAGGCGAACCATTGCTGCTTCTGGCCGGACCAGCCGCGGGCGGCCTTGGACCCCCCGTAGTCGGCCGGGAAGTCATAGGCGATCCAGTCCTCGGTCCGGGCGATCAGCTCGGCGGACACGACCCCGGTCTCCTCGGCCAGCTCGCGCCGCGCGGCGATCTCGAGGTCTTCGCCGTCATCGACCCCGCCCTGCGGGAACTGCCAATTGTGAGGCCCCTCGGTCCCGGCCCGACGCCCGTACCAGACGCGCCCGTCCTGATGGAACAGCACGACGCCGACGTTGGGGCGGTATCGGGAGAGGTCGGGTTCGGCCATGGCGTCCCCTTAGCGAGGCCGCCGTGCTTTATCTACCGTCCCGGCCGCTGCGTCATCGCCGAGGCCGGGGCCAGTTGCAGGCCGCGGGCGTCCATGTCGGCGGTCCAGCGGGCCACGGCCTCGACCGTGACCGGATAGCTGAAGCCCGTGCCCAACGCCTGACCGCGGCCCTTTGCGAGGGCCTCGAGGGCGTTCAGCTCGCCGACGATGGCGGTGGGGTTCTGTTCCTGATCGATAATGCGGTTGGCGCTGGCCCGGGCCCAGGCGCCGGGGCGGCGGTTCATCGAGCCGTCGTCGAGGAAGGCCACCCCGCGCTGGCGCAGGATGGTCATGAAGGCGGCCATGCCCGTGTCCGAGGTCGCGAACCGGTCGCCCATATAGTTGGTGACGCCGAAATAGCCGGTCGCCCGTCCCAGCAGCCAGTTCATCCGCGCCTGGATGTCGGCCGGCTGGCCAGAGGCCAGCAGGGTATGAGGGCCGGGGTCGTTATCGGGATAGCCGGTGGGCTCCATCGGCATTTCCAGCATGACCTCGTGGCCCTGGGCGCGGGCCAGGTCGATCCAGCCCTGCAGGCCCTCGGCATAGGGCACGAAGCTGAGGGTCACCTCGG
>JALYPS010000360.1 GCA_030856285.1 Pseudomonadota bacterium | reverse complement strand
GCCAAAGAGGCCGCGCGGTCGAAGGCGAAGGTGATCGTCCAGGACGGCATGCATTTCATGGCCGAGACCTCGAAGATCCTTAGCCCCGAGAAGACGGTGCTGATCCCCGACCTGCGCGCAGGATGCTCGCTGGCAGCCTCGATCACGGGCGCGGATGTGCGGCTGATCAAGCAGCGCTATCCGGGTCTGCCGGTGGTCACCTATGTGAACACCACGGCCGATGTGAAGGCCGAGACCGACATCTGCTGCACCAGCGCCAACGCCGTGCAGGTGGTGGAATGGGCGGCGAAGGAGTGGGGCGTCGGCCGGGTCATCCTGATCCCCGACGAGTTCCTGGCCAAGAACGTCGCGGCCCAGACATCGGTCGGCATCATCGCCTGGAAGGGCCGCTGCGAGGTGCATGAGCGGTTCACCGCCGCCGACATCGCCGAGATGCGACTGGCCTATCCGGGGGCGGAAATCCTCGCCCACCCGGAATGCCCGGAGGACGTGCTGGCGGCCTCGGACTTCGCCGGCTCGACGGCGGCCATGATCGATCATGTGACAGCCCGCAGGCCGAAGCAGGTGGTTATGATCACCGAATGCTCGATGGCTTCGAACGTCGCCGGCGACCTGCCCGAGGTCCAGTTCATCGGGCCCTGCAACCTGTGCCCGTACATGAAGCGGATCACGCTGGAGAACATCCGTGACTGCCTGCTGAACATGCAGTTCGAGGTGACGGTGCCCGAGGACATCGCCGAGCGGGCGCGGCTGGCAGTCCAGCGGATGGTGGATCTGCCGCCGCCGACGGTTCCGGCGCGCTACGACATGATCAAGGCGCGGCATCATGTGGCGGTGGAGCTGATCTGATGCACTACGTTCCTCCCGTCCGCGCCGTGGCGACGATCGACAAGCGCAGCCTGCGGCTTCTCGCCCTGCTGGCCTTGTGGCTGCGGTCGGAAAAGGCCACGTCGTCGGGATGACTGACAGCAATACGCCTCGCCCTCCCGGGCCCTGGGACGCCAAGCCGGGCCAACCCGCTCCGCCAGCGCCGCGCGCCGCATCCCCGACCAATCCGCGCGCGGCTCATGCGCCTCTGGACAAGGGCCAGCATCCGCTGTGGGCGGCGGTGTCCACCCTGCTGCTCGGGGGGCTGATCTGGTGGTTGACCGGCAGCTGGATCGCCGTGGTCGCCATCCTGTTCGGCCTGCTGGTGCATGAGTACGGCCATGTGCTGGCGATGAACGCCTATGGCATGGGCCCGGCCCGCATCTATGTGGTGCCGTTCCTTGGCGGCATGGCCAAGGCGCAGCGCCGCGCCGAGAGCGAGTGGCACGGGGTGCTGGTGTCTCTGGCGGGTCCGGCCTTCGGCCTGCTGGCCGCCATTCCCTTCTTCGGCCTGTACATCGTCACGGGGCAGGGGATGTGGCTGCAGGGCGTCTTCTACGTCGCCATGCTGAACCTGCTCAACCTAGCGCCCGCCCCGCCGCTGGACGGGTCCAAGGCGCTGGGTCCGGTGCTGGCCCTGATCCATCCGATGGTCGAGAAAGTCGCCATGGTTGTGGTCGGCGCGGTCGTGGTGCTGTGGGGGTTCAGCAACGGCAGCTACATCTTCGCCGCCTTCCTGGCCTTTGCGCTCTATGGCCACCTGCGGCGCGGCAACTGGCGTCCGGAAGGGCGGCGGCTGACGTCGGCCGAGGCGGGACGGAGCGTGGGTCTGTTCGCCTTGACGGCCGCGGCCTGCGTCGGGGTGGCCTTGGCAGGACTGATGCCGATCGCCGGCTCGTTCGAACAGGCCCTTGCCTTCGGCGGAAGCTATTTCGAGTTCGGCCGTTGAGCCGGGTCGTCCATCATGACGGGCCGCTGATCATCGGCGGGGGTCTGGCCGGTCTGTCGGCCGCGCTGGAGGCAGGGCCGCGCAAGGTGCTGGTGGTGACGCCGGCGCCGCTGCTGGAGGCCTGCTCCTCGGCCTGGGCCCAGGGCGGGGTGGCGGCGGCCCTGTCAGCGGATGATGCACCGGCCCTGCACGCGGCCGATACGGCGGCGGCCGGGGCCGGTCTGGTCGAGGCCGAGGCGACGGGCATCCTGACCGGAGACGGCCGCGCCACCGTCGAATGGCTGGCGTCACTGGGCGCGCCCTTCGATCGGGACGCCAGCGGCGGGTTCGCCGTCAGTCTGGAGGCCGCCCATTCGCACGCCCGGGTGGCTCGCGTCGGCGGCGACGGGGCGGGGCGGGCGATCCTGTCGGCGCTCATCGCGGCGGTGCGCGCCGCGCCCCACATCGAAGTCTGGGAAGACGGGCGGTTGCGCGGTCTGGTCCAGGACGCGAGCGGCCGTGTTCGCGGCGCCCTGATCGAGCGCGGGGCGCCCGGTTCGGGCCGGATGGTCGAGGTGCTGGCCCCCGCCGTGGTGCTGGCGACGGGCGGCGCCGGCGGCCTGTTCGCCTACACCACCACCCCCGCCGTCTTGCTGGGCGAAGGCATGGCCGCGGCGTATCGCGCGGGCGCCCAAATTCTCGACCCCGAGTTCGTGCAGTTCCATCCGACCGCCATCGACGTCGGTCTTGACCCCATGCCGCTGGCGACCGAGGCCCTGCGCGGCGAGGGCGCGCGGCTGATCGACCGGGACGGCGGGTTCCTGCTCGGCGAGGCGGCGGACGCCGACCTGCAGCCGCGCGATGTCGTTG
>JALYPS010000353.1 GCA_030856285.1 Pseudomonadota bacterium | reverse complement strand
CACCGGCCTTTCGTGATTGCAGTGTGGAGGTTGAAACCTCCGCCATCGCGCCGACGTATCTCTCACCATGACACACCTTTCCCGCCGAGCCCTTCTGACCACCGCCGGCGCCGTCGCCGTCTCCGCCTGTACGCCGAAGGACGCGTCCGCCTCAGAGCGGCAGTATGCGAGCTCGCCGTTCCGGCGGATCACCGACGCCCAGTGGCGCGCCCGGCTGCCGCGCGCGGCCTATGACGTGCTGCGCCACGAGGCGACCGAGCGGCCGGGGACCAGCCCCCTGAACAACGAGAGCCGCCGCGGAACCTTCATCTGCCGCGGCTGCGAGCTGCCGCTGTTCCGGTCGCAGTGGAAATACGACAGCGGCACCGGCTGGCCCAGTTTCTATGACGCCATCGCCGCCAACATCGGGACCAAGACTGACTTCGCCATCGGCTTTCCCCGCGTGGAATATCACTGCGCCCGCTGCCTGGGGCATCAGGGGCACATCTTCGACGACGGCCCGCGGCCGACCGGCAAACGCTATTGCAACAACGGCGTGGCCCTGACCTTCCGGCCCGCCTAGGTCCGCCGCGCCTTGAGGGCGGACTCGACCGTCACCCCGAACCAGACGGCGGCGATGATGATCAGCAGGCCGTAGTCAGGGCCGGGCCAGAACACCGGAATGGCGGCGCACAGGATCACCACCATCGGGAAGAGGCTGGCCCAGGCGGTCATGCCGCGGCTGTCGGGATGGATCAGCGGCGGCCTGACCGGGCTCTTCATCGTCCGCATCAGGATCGGGTTCAGCAGCACGAACCCGCCGGAGCAGATCACCGCGAGCAGCAGGTTGCGCAGCGGCTCGCCCGCGCCGTAGACGCTGGCGGTCAGGGTGACGAGCAACAGGGCGAATCCGGTGGTTACGGCCAGCAGCAGGTTCGGCTCGAGACGCGTCAACTCTTCACCTTCACATAGGACCCCGGCGCCGGTTCGATCGGCTTCAGCGGGCCGGTCTTCGGATCGCGGGCGGGGATCCAGTCGCCGGACTTGCCGTGCAGCCAGTCGGCCCAATGCTCCCACCAGCTGCCGGGGTGTTCGACGGCCTTCGCCTGCCATTCACCAAGGGTCGCGGGCAGGGCGGGGTTGGTCCAGTGCTGGTATTTCTTCGCCGACGGCGGATTGACGACCCCGGCGATATGGCCCGAACCGGCCATGGTCAGGGTCACATCGGCGTTCGAGAAGGCGCGGGCCGAGCGATAGACCGAAATCATCGGCGCGATGTGATCCTCGCGGCTGGCCTGGAAATAGAGGGGGATGGTCACCTTCGACAGGTCGACCTTGATCCCGCCGATGGTGAACTCGCCCCGGGCCAGCTTGTTCTGGCCGTACATGGAGCGGAGGTAGTCCATGTGCAGGGTCTTGGGCATGCGGGTCTGGTCGGCGTTCCAGAACAGCAGGTCGAAGGCCGGCGGCGACTTGCCCATCAGATAGTTGGAGACGAAGAACGACCAGATCAGGTCGTTGGCGCGCAGGGCGTTGAAGGTTTCCGCCATGGCCGCGCCGGGCAGGACCCCGCCGGCCGCATCCATCTGCTGCTCGACCTCGCCCAGCCAGTGTTCGTCGGTGAACAGCAGCAGGTCGCCCGCCTCGGCGAAATCGTGCTGGGCGGCGAAGAAGGTGTTGGCGGTAACCCGGTCATCCTTTTTGGCCGCCATGTGGGCCAGGGCCGCGCCCATCAGGGTGCCGCCGATGCAGTAGCCGACGGTGTTGATATGGTCGGCCTTGGACTGCTCCAGCGCCTTCTCGACGCAACGGTAGATGCCCTTTTCAAGATAGTCGTCGAAGCCGAAACCGGCCTTGTCGATGTCCGGATTGACCCAGGAGCACACAAAGACGGTGAACCCCTGGGCCGAGAGCCAGCGGATCATCGAATTCTCGGGCTGCAGGTCCAGAATGTAGAATTTATTGATCCACGGCGGGAAGATCAGCAGCGGCACGGCGCGCTGCTTGTCGGAGGCGGCGTCGAACTGGATCAGTTCGAACAGTTCATCGCGCCATACGACCTGGCCGGGGGCGGTAGCGACATTCTCGCCTACGACGAACTTCCCGTAGTCGGCTTGGCTGATCTTCAGCTTGCCGGCGCCGCGCTCCATGTCGGCGGCGAAATTCTGCATCCCCTTGACCAGCGATTCGCCGTTGGAATCCGCGAGGGCCTTCAGGGCGACCGGGTTGGAGGCGAGGAAGTTGGAGGGGGAGAAGGCGTCGGTCAGCAGCCGGGTGAAGAACTCGGCCCGACGCTTGGTCAGGGGATCGACGTCCTCGACGCTGGAGACCAGGCCGTTCATCCAGTCAGAGGTGACCAGATAGGATTGGCGCATGACGTCGAAGGCCGGGTTTTCGGACCAGGCGGGATCCTTGAACCGCTTGTCCTTCGACGGAGCGGCGGGGGTCTCGTCCCCCGCGGCGCGGCGGGTGGTGGAGGCCCACAGATCCATATAGCGGTTGAACAGATCGGCCTGGGCGGCGAACAGCTTGTCGGGGCGTGAGGCCAGGCTGGTCATGACCGAGTTCATGGCCGGGCCCACGTTGAACGGGTCGGGCGAGAGAGCGGCGGGGCGGTCGGCCTGTGACAGCGCGGCCTCGGCGATGGCCGACTGGGCCGTCATGGCGGCCTTGGCCAGGTTCATCGACAGGGTTTCCAGCATCTGCCGCTGGTCGGCGCCGGGGAAGGCGGGGACGTCGGCGGCAGGTGCTTCGGCTTCGGGCGGATTCGGCGGCGGCGGCGTCGGCTCCGGGGCGGCCTCGACC
>JALYPS010000340.1 GCA_030856285.1 Pseudomonadota bacterium | reverse complement strand
TTCGACCGCTGCGCCTTTCGCCGGCCCAACATCCGCGGCTTCTGCACCCACATCACGGACGGGCCACCGTCCCAAACGATCGAGTTCTTCGCCGACTTCTTCGGCACCGGCGGACCCCGCGCATGGGATGCGCTCACCGACCTCGTGATCGGCTACGACGGACGGATCGGGCTGCTGAACGACTGGCGCGACCCCAACCGCGGCGGCACGCGGGCGGGCTGGGCGAACGGCGGCACGGACGGGCTGGAAGGCGACGGCGTCGCGTTCTACCGCCGGTTCCCGGCCATCAATCAGGTGCTGGTGTCGTGCGAGCACTGCCAGAAGGCCGGCGGCGCGTGGTCCGATGCGATGATCGCCGCCAGCATCGAGGTGCGGACCGCCATCGCCCAGGAACTGCGCTGCCCGGCCGCCGCCTACCCCCACCACCCGGCCTACGGCGGCGTCTCGATCGAGCAGCAGCACCGGAACTTCGCCACCAAGAGCTGCCCGGCCAACCCGTACATCGGCACGCACGACGCGGCGGTGCGCCGCGAGGTCAAGGCGAAGCTGGCCGCGTGGCAAGGCGGCGGCGCGCCCGTCCCCCCGCCGGAACCGGTCAAGACCTTCACCGACTGGCACATGACGCTTGAGCACGTCGCCCACGCGTTCGGCACCCTCACCCGCCACAACCCGGACGGGACCGCCGACGAACTCCGCTTCGACCCGACCGGCCCCGTTTCGCTGGCGTGGCTGCGCCGCTGCGAGGAGCGCGGCGAATTCCCGGAAGCCGAGGAGATGCGCGTCTGGGACACCGGCGCGTACCCCGGCACCGAGTGGTGGGTGACGTTCGAGGGCGGCTGGAACCTGATCAAGCCCGCCGGCGACACCCGCGCCGCGTGGGCGTGGCTGGACGAGATCGAGGCCGCCGAGCGACGCAAGCCCATGGGCGCGCTGTGATCGCCGTCCTGTCCGGGGTCGAACTGGCGATCGAAGACGTGTTCGGGCATACCTTTCTCCACGTGCGGGCGCCCGGCCACGAAGCGAGGGCGTACTCGCTGGCCGACCCGGACGGCGCCCGCCAGTTGGCCGCCGGGCTGGTCGCGCTCGTGGTTGGCCACGGCTTCTGGGAAGACGAGGAGGTATGAAGCCGTTCGAAACGCTGGTGCTCCGCGCGCTCACGTTTTTGCTTGAGACGCACCGGCGGCCGGGCGACGCGACGGAGGCGAAGGCCATTCTGCGGGCGGTGCGGGAGATGCGCGAGGACTTGGCGCCCAAGCGCGGGTGGCCGACGACGAGGAGGGAGCGATGAGCGATCCAAAGGCGATGCCCACCGGCTGGCGGCCGAACCCGGAGAAGCAGGCGTCCGACCTGGCCCGCTTCCCCCTCGGGGCGGTGCTGGGCCGCACCAAGACCGAGCGCGTCGAGCGCGTCCTGGGCCTGCCGCCGGGGTTCCGGGAGCACTACGATCAGACCAAGCCCTACAACGAGTACGACGGCACCAATTCCTGCATCGGGCAGGGGGTGTCCCAACACCTGACCCTGATCGAGTGGTTGACCGACGAGAAGCCGATCCAGCGCGACCCCTACTGGTTGTGGGAGACGACGAAGGCCGGCGACCCCTGGCCCGACACCCAACCGGGCGACAACTCCGGCACCGACCTGAACACCGCGCTGCGCGTGGTCCGCGACGAGGGACACGTGCGGGCAGGGAAGGGCAAGGCGAAGAAGCCGCGCCCCGCGCTCGGGATTTCCGAGTGGCGGTGGATCGACCCGACGCGGGCGGTGGACGAGGTGCGGGCGGCGGTCGCGCTCGGGATGCCCGTGGTGGTCGGCTCGCCGTGGTCGGACGGCATGAGCCGCACGACGGAGGAGGAGGGACAGCGATTCGTGGTCCCGGACTTGGCGTTCGGCAACCTGGGCCACTGCTGGCTGGTCAACGGCGCCCTCGATTCGGTCGAGGCGGTGACGACCCCGAACAGCTGGGGCGAGGGGTGGACGCACGGCAAGCCGCACGCCTGCCTCTCGTCCGAGCTGGTCGGCGAGTTGTTCCGGGCTGGTGGCCAAGGGGCCGTGGTCACGAGCCGGACGCGGGAGGAGAAGAAGACGTGAGCCGAGAGCCGACGATCATCGTCCAATTCGTCACGGCGGTCATCGCCCTCGCCGGGGCGTACGGCATCTCGACCACGCGGGAGCAGGGCGAGGCCATCGTGGCGGTCGTGGCCATCGTGGACGGCGTTTTCCTGCTATCGGCCCTCGTCATCCGGTCGAAGGTGACGCCGACCGAAACGGCCGAGCGCCAGCGCGAGATGGCCTTCCAGCGCGGCAAGGCGGGGCAGCGGACGGCGCTGCCGCCCCGCGGACTCAGCTACGAGTAGGAGGCCCCGAGATGTACGCCGAGGCGTTCGATCGGGCCGCCGCCGACGTGGCCGCCCTGGTGGACATCCTCAACGGCGCCAAAGAGCGCCTCGGCCGGTCGCCGATGGAGCGCCGGATCGCCATCGCCGTTACCCACCTAGAGATCGCAGTACTCTGGCTGCGGTCCGCCGCCGACGAAGAGGAGTAACCCATGCAACTGCGAAGCGGACCCCCGACCCAATCGTGCCCGGACTGCGGCGGCAAGATGGCCTTCGGGAAGTGCTCGAAGTGCGGCTACTCGTCCGCGGGCAAGAAGGCGCCGCCGGCGAAGGAGAAGGGCGGGAAGAAGAAGCCGCCGCCGAAGCGGTAGACTGGGCGCGGAGGGGCAACCCTCCTGGAGGCCCGGCCCACGGGCGCCCGCGGACCCTCCGCGGGCGCCCGTTCTTCTTCCCCGCCATGGGGTATTGACAATGATATTCTCTGGTGCTAGAGTCGGTCTATGGACACCACAACCTATCCACGGACGGCGGAACGGATGCGGGCTACGGCCCTCGCCGCGGCGATCGACGACCGCGGGATCAAGCGGAACTGGTTGGCGAAGAAGGTCGGTGTCCACCCCGGACACGTGACCAACGTCGCGAAGTATTTCCGGACGGTGCCCCGGCCGCTGGCGGAGCAGATCGCCGACGTGTTGGGCGTCCCGCTGGACTCGATCTTCGAGGCGGCGTGATGGCCGAGGTGGAGTGCCCGGCGTGCGGGGGAACCGGGGCGTACGGCAGCGAGCACGGGTCCGCGCCGAGCAGCGAGCGGTGCGACCTCTGCGGCGGCGGCGGCCGGGTCTCGGCGGGGCTGGCCCGCGACGTGTTGGCGGCGTGGGACGCGATGGAAGAGGAGGGCCGACCGTGAGCGAGCGGGAGCAGTTCTACGTGGTGCGGCGGTCGGGCGCGGAGCGCCCCTACGTGGTGGTCGGCGCCAACGGCTACCCGGACCGCGACTTCGCGGCGGAGGCGGAGGCGGCCCTGTGGTGCGCGTCGCTCAACGCGGGGG
>JALYPS010000338.1 GCA_030856285.1 Pseudomonadota bacterium | reverse complement strand
GGCCTGGTTCGAATGTTTCTACGAGGTCAAGCTGGTGACCGACCTGATGTTCGAGCGCGGCATCGCCGGCGCCTTCGCCATGATCTCCAACACGGCCGAGTACGGCGCCTATCTGACCGGCCCGCGCATCATCGGCGAGCCGTCGCGCGCGGCCATGGATACGGTGCTGACCGAGGTTCGCTCCGGCGACTTCGTCCGCCGCCTGATGGCGGACTATGACGCCGGTTCGCCCGACCTGCTGGCCCGGCGCAAGGCACTGGCGGGCCGCACGATCGAGGCCGTGGGCGCGCATCTGAATGCGGTGGCGGCGAAGGCGAAGGATTGAGGCGGGCAACCTCGGGGCCCCGAAGGGCTGTCTCTTCTTTCCGGGGAAAGATGGTCGGAGTGAGAGGATTCGAACCTCCGACCCCTGCGTCCCGAACGCAGTGCTCTACCAGGCTGAGCCACACTCCGACTTGAGGAGGGGGCTTATAGCCACGGCCTTTCACGCCCGCAAGCGGCGTTTTACCGTGTGTGGAAATAGTCTCGAAACCGGTTCTTGCATCGCTCGCGGCCTTCGCGTATCTCGACCGCCTTCCGGCGCTTCGGCCCGGATGCGCCGGACCTGCTGGGGAATGGTGTAATGGTAACACTCCGGTTTTTGGTACCGTCATTCAAGGTTCGAGTCCTTGTTCCCCAGCCATCCGCCCCGCTGACGGCGTCAGCCTTTCCAACAGACTTCCAGCAGTCAGTCGCCCGACGTCAGGGAGTCTTTCTACTTTGAAAGGCGTCGAATTGGTCCGCTGCGCGTGAACCGAATGCATCTCTGAGCGTTGGGTGTCCGCTAACCGACACAAGCAGTGTAAATTCGTCTGGTTAGCGCCCGGGGGAATTTAGTGTCCGATGTACCCGACCTTCGGGTCCTGATTGTTGAAGACCAGGCTCTGCTCGCCATGGAGCTGGAGCTGGTTCTGGCAGAGTCCGGCTGCGATGTCGTCGGCACCGCCATGGACAGCGACGGCGCCATTGCGATCGCCGAACGTGAGCGACCTGACCTGGCCCTGGTGGACATCAACCTGCTGGACGGGATGACCGGCCCCGACATCGCCCGGCGGCTGATCAAGGAGCACGGCTCGGCTGTGGTCTTCCTGACCGCCAATCCGGAACAGATCCCTGAAGGATTCGCCGGCGCGCTGGGAGCGGTGTCCAAGCCGTTCGACGAGGCCACCATCCGCGCCGTCGTGGCTTTCGCCGAACAATTTATCCGCCATGGCGCCATGGGCGAACCGCCGCGCCGTTTCAGCCCGGCGCCTTGGCTGACCGCCCCGCCGACCGGAATCGCGCCGCGCTGAAGCCCTCACGCCAGCCCGCCGCCCAGATCAAGTCCCGGAGACGTCGGCGGCGCGCCGGCGGGGTCCAGATCCAGCTGCATCAGGGTGACGTCCAGCCAGCGCCCGAATTTCCAGCCGACCTGGCGATAGACGCCCGCGTCCCTGAACCCCAGCGCCCGGTGCAGGGCGATCGAGGCCGCGCTGGTGTCGCTTTCGCTGATCGCGCCGATCAAATGCCGCAGGCCTCTGTCGCGGGTCCGGGCGACCAAGGCTTCCAGCAGCGCCCGCCCCACGCCCCGCCGCCTCGCGTGGTCCTCGATATAGATCGAGACCTCGACGCCATAGCGATAGGCCGGCCGCGGCCGGAACGGCGAGACATAGGCATAGCCGGCGAAGACGCCGTCGATCTCCGCCACCAGCCAGGGCAGGGCATGGCGCTGCACGGCTGCGAACCGTTGCGCCATCTCATCAACGCTGGGCGGCGTGGTCTCGAAGCTCGCGGTGCCGCCTTCAACCTCGCGGGCGTACAGGGCGGTGATCGTCGGCAGGTCGGATTCGATTGCGTCTCTCAGCCCGAGAGTCACCTGTTCAGGCCGTGACTTGAGAAACCGTCAGCAACTGTCAGTGGCATCGTCGGAGAACCTTGTTAGTCTAACCGTCTACAGGGAGAGGGGATCATGAAAACACATCTGTTCGTCGCGGCGATAGCCGTCTCGCTGGTCGCCGGCACGCCGGGCGTGGCTGCCGCCCAGTCCAAGCCGGGTATGGCGCCGCCGCCAGCCGCGGCGGCTACAGTCGACATCCGCGTCTGCAATCGCAGCGGCCGCAACGGGACCGTGGCGATATCCTATGTCGAGATCGGCACAGGCCGGTTCATCAACCGCGGCTGGTATGTGGTGAACAGCGGCGCCTGCACCGAGCTGGTCTCCACCGACAACGCCAATTTCTACATGTACGGCGACACCCTCGACGGCTCGGGCCGGACCTGGGCCGGGAGCCACGCCCTGTGTGTCCAGTATCCGGGTCCCTATACCTTCTGGTCTGACGGCAGCGACACCTGTCCGGCCGGCTACGAGACCCGGAATTTTGTGGTCATGCACGCCGAGGAAACCGGGTCATACACTTGGAACCTCGATCCCTAGGATCAGGGCGCGGGCGAGGGAAGCGGGTCAGACCCGCTCCCAGCCCTTGTCGATGGCCCAGACCGCGAAGGCGTAGTCGTGGGCGACTTCCTTCAGATAGTCGAACCGCCCCGATGCACCGCCGTGCCCGGCTTCCATATTGATCTTCAACAGGATCGGCCTGCCCGAGGTCGTGGCCGGCCGAAGCTTGGCCACCCATTTCTCCGGCTCCCAATAGGTCACCCGCGGGTCTGACAGACCGCCCGTCGCCAGCACCGCCGGATAGGCCATGGGGCCGACCTGGTCGTAGGGGCTGTAGCTCATCATATAGTCATAGGCCTCCGGGTCCTCGATCGGATTGCCCCATTCAGGCCACTCCGGCGGCGTCAGCGGCAGACTGGTGTCGCTCATGGTGTTGATCACATCCACGAACGGCACCTGACCGATGACTCCTGCCCACAGGTCAGGCCGCATGTTGTTGACCGCCCCCATCAGCAGACCGCCCGCGGAACCGCCCTGGGCCACGATATTTCCGGCCCTGCCGTGGCCGCTCGAGATCAGATGCTCGGCGGCGGCGATGAAGTCGGTGAAGGTATTCTTCTTGGTGAAGCGCCGGGCGTTGAGGAACCAGCCCCAGCCCTTGTCCGAACCCCCGCGGATATGGGCGATGGCGTAGATCCAGCCGCGGTCGACCAGCGACAGCCTGTTGGTCGAGAAGCTGGCGGCCATGGGAATGCCGTATGAGCCGTAGCCGTAGAGCAGCAGCGGGGCCGACCCGTTGGTCGGGGTGTCGCGGCGGCGCAGCACCGTCACCGGCACCAGCTCGCCGTCGGGAGCAGGGGCGTTCAGCCGCTCCACGACATAGTCAGCTGCGTTGTGGCCCGACGGGACCTCCTGCACCTTGCGCAGGGTCCTTTCACGGGTGGCCAGGTCATAGTCATAGGTGGATGTCGGCGTGGACGGCGAGTTGTAGCCGTAGCGCATGACCGTGGTGTCGAACTCCGACGCCCCGCTCAGGGACAGGGAGTAGGCCGGCTCGTCCACCGCGATCTCGTGCTCTGCGCCTGCACGGTCGCGGATGACGATCTTCGTATTGGCGTCGGCCCGTTCCTGACGGCCGATATGGTCCTTCACCAGGGCCACGCCCTCGATGTAGCGACCCGGCGTATGAGGGACGAGGTCGCGCCAGTTCGCCTTGCCCGGCGTCGCCGTCGGGGCCTCGACGATCCTGAAGTCGATGGCCTCATCAGCGTTCGTCCGGATGACCCAGCGGTCGCCCCAGTGGTTGGCCTCATACAGTCGGCCGACGTGGCGCGGCTCCAGCACGGCGGGCGTCGCTGTGGGCGTGGCGGCGGGAATGACCCGGCCTTCCGAAGTTTCCTGATTCCCGATCGAGATTACAACAAAGGCGTCGTCGGCCGTGCGGCTGACGCCGAGGAACATCCCGTCGTCGCTCTCCTCATAGACCAGCGCCGTCTCGCCGCCGCGCGCCGGACGGCGGAAGATCTTGTCCGGCCGGCCGTTGTCGTCGCGGTTGGTCCAGAAGATCCACTGGCTGTCCGGCGAGAAGGTGAAATCCCCGGTGGCCGAGCCGATCGGGTCGGGCAGCACCTCGCCGGTCGCCAGGTCCCTGACGAAGATCTGGTGCACCTCGGAGCCCTGCGCGTCTTCCGAATAGCCGAACAGGGCGTGATCGGGGCTATGGCTGGTCGCCGACACCTCCGAATAGGCCTTGCCCTCGGCCAGCGCATTGGCGTCGAGCAGCAGTTGCGGCTCGCCGGCGCCCCCGCGCGGCTTGCGCATGTACCGGGGATGCTGGTCGCCCGTCCGGTACTCGACGTAATATTCCCAAGGGCCATCGGGCGAAGGGACCGAGCTGTCCGCCTCCTTGATCCGCCCCTTCATCTCCTCGAACATCGCGGCCTGCAGCGGCAGGGTCGAGACCATCATCGCCTCGCGATAGGCGTTCTCGGCCTCGAGATGCTCCTTTACATCAGCCTTGATCAGGCTCGGGTCGCGCAGCACGGCCTGCCAGTTGTCGTCCTTCATCCACTGATAGTCGTCGGTGCGGACGCGACCCAGCTGCTCGATGCGGACCGGAATCTTCTTCGCGACGGG
The DNA here is from genome assembly GCA_030856285.1 of Pseudomonadota bacterium. Lineage (GTDB taxonomy): Bacteria > Pseudomonadota > Alphaproteobacteria > Caulobacterales > Caulobacteraceae > Brevundimonas. The sequence goes on along the minus strand of JALYPS010000338.1, from coordinate 49 downwards.
CGGGACGGGCGTTCCTTGGGACATCGAGGCTCCGGATGGGCGGGCTTGG
>JALYPS010000282.1 GCA_030856285.1 Pseudomonadota bacterium | reverse complement strand
CGCCCTGGTCCCCGTCGCGTTCGGCGCCGCGGTGCTGACAGGACTGGGCTTCCGGCTCGACATCCTGTCGCTCGGCGATGAGCAGTCGCGGTCGCTGGGCCTGCGAGCACGCCCGTTGCGGCTGCTGGCCCTCGCCGCCGCCGCCCTGATGACCTCCTCGGCGGTGGCCGTGGCCGGCGTGGTCGGCTGGATCGGCCTGCTGGCCCCCCACGCCGCCCGCCTGATCGTAGGCGAGCGGGCCGGGCGGCTGATCCCCGCCGCCATGGCGCTGGGCGGCCTGTTCGCCCTCGTCATCGACCGACTGGCCACCGCCTTCGGCCCGGCGGAAATCCCCGTCGGCCTGTTGTCCGCCGCCATCGGCGCGCCCGCCTTCCTGATCCTGTTCGTCGCCACATCGAGGCGAACATGAGCGGATTGCGGCTGGAAGGCCTGGTCGCCGGACGGGCCAAAGGCTTCCACCTGCCGCCGCTCGACCTGACCGTCGAACCCGGCGAGGTTCTGGCCCTGATCGGCCCCAACGGGGCCGGCAAGACCACGCTGCTGAAGACCCTGGCCGGTCTGTTGCCGCCGCTGGCGGGCGCGCTCGTCGATACCCGCGCTCCGGCCTATCTGCCCCCGCCGGGCGCGGTGTCCGCCGGCTTTTCGGCCCTGCATCTAACGGCGCTGGGCCGGGCCCATCTGCGTCGCTGGTCGCCGGGCCTGACGCCTGACGACATCGACGCCGCCCGCAGTGCGCTCGACCGGCTCGACGTGGGCGATCTCGCCGATCGGCCGTTCGATCGACTGTCCAGCGGCCAGCAACAGCTGGTGCTGATCGCCCGACTGTTCGTACAGGACGCGCCGGTCTGCCTGCTGGACGAGCCGTTGGCCCTGCTCGACCCGGCGCATGCGCAGGCCGTCGAGGCCGCGATCCGGGCGCTTGCCGCCGAGGCCAGGGTCGTGATCGCCTCGACCCATCACCTGCCCTTCGCCGCCCGCGCCGACCGGGTGCTGGCCATCGGCCCGGACTGGATGGAAGTCGGAACGCCCGCCGCAGCCCTTGCACACGACCGCATCCGCGCCCTGTTCGGGGTCGAGGTTTCAGGCTGCCCGTGCTGCGGTCAGGCCTTGAGTTGAATCCCTGCTTGCCCGACGCTGACGCATCTCTTTCCGGAAGGCCGACCATGTTCCGTTCCCGCCTGACCCTCACCGCCGTCGCCTTGGCCCTTTTCGCCTCACCCGCCGCCGCGCAGGAGCCCCCCCGCTGGTCGTTCGCTATCCATGGCGGCGCGGGGGTGATCGAGCGCGCCAGCCTGACGCCCGAACAGGACGCCGCCTATCGCGCCGCCCTGCACCGCGCGCTGGAAGCCGGGTCGGCGGTGCTGGCCGCGGGCGGCTCGGCGCTGGACGCGGTGCAGGCGGCGGTCGAACTGATGGAGGACGATCCCCTGTTCAACGCCGGACGCGGCGCGGTCTTCACCGCCGCCGGGCGCAACGAGCTGGACGCCGCCGTGATGAACGGCTCGGACCTGACCGCCGGCGCCGTAGCGGGCCTGACCACCACCCGCCATCCGATCGCCGCCGCCCGCGCCGTGATGGAGCGGTCGCCGCACGTCATGCTGATCGGCGAGGGCGCGGATACCTTCGCCGCCTCGGTCGGGCTCGAGCAGGTCGACCCGGCCTTCTTCTTCACCGAGCGTCGCTGGCAGGGGCTGGAGTCGGCGCTGCGGGCGCAGAACCTGCCGATCCCCGAGCGGCCCGCGGGGGCGCCGGCCGCGCCCGCGCCGGGAGCCATGGTCGAGGTCGCGCCGCCGCTGAACGAGCGCAAATTCGGCACGGTCGGCGCGGTGGCGCTGGACAGTCAGGGACGGCTGGCGGCCGGCACCTCGACGGGCGGCATGACCGCCAAACGCTGGGGCCGGGTCGGCGACGTGCCGGTGATCGGAGCGGGCACCTATGCGTCAAACCGTGAGGGGTGCGCGGTGTCGGCGACGGGGGACGGGGAGTTCTACATCCGCGCCAGCGTGGCCCGGGACATCTGCGGTCGCATCGCCGGCGGGTCGGCGACACAGGCCGCGGCGCAGGCCGAGGTGGACGACGCCCTGTCGCTCGGCGGCTCGGGGGGCGTCATCGTCATGGATCTGCAGGGGCGACCCAGTTTCGCCATGACCAGTTCGGGCATGTACCGGGGCTCGATCTCCAGCAGCGCCCCGGCGGGCGTGGCCATCTACGGCGACGAGGACGTCCGCCCGTGACCCAGGGCGCCGTCCTTGATCTGGCCGACAAGTTCGCCGGCTTCTCGGACCACTGGCGGCCGCGGGTCGCCGCGCGGCTGAACGGACAGGACGTGCGGCTGGTCAAGGTGCAGGGCGTCTTCCCGTGGCACAGCCATGCCGACGCCGACGAGATGTTCCTCGTCTGGAAGGGCCGGTTCCGGGTCGAGTTCCGCGACCGGATCGAGACCCTCGATCCCGGTCAGTTCATCGTCGTTCCGCGCGGCGTCGAACACCGCACCGCCGCCGACGAGGAGGCCGAGGTGCTGATCTTCGAGCCCTCCGAGGTGATCAACACCGGAGACGCCGCCGTCTCCGAATTCACGGCCCCGCAGGGACAGATGATCTGATGAGCCAGTCCGACGTTCCCGGCGTGATCGCGCCGCCGCCGCTGATCTATCTCGGCTTCCTGTTCGTCGGCTGGGGTCTGGCGGAGCTCGGCGGCCGACCCGAGGCCATCGAGGCCGGGTTTGACTGGCTGGCGGCCGGGTTCGGGCTGGAGCTGGAGGTCCGTCGCGGCGTCGCCCTGACGCTGATCGTCGGCGGCCTGCTGCTGGACGGAATGGCGGCGGGCCTGTTCCGGCGTCGGGGCACGGCGGTCGAGCCGTGGAAGCCGTCGACTGTCCTGATCAACGAGGGTCCCTACCGTTTCAGCCGCAACCCGATCTACGTCGGCTTCGCGGTCACCTATGTCGGTCTGGCGATCGCCATGGACAGCTGGGTCGCCCTGCTGCTGCTGTTCCCCTGCCTCGTGGTCGTCGACCGGTTCGTGATCCAGCGCGAGGAGCGGTATCTCGCCGCCAAATTCGGGGCGGCCTATGACGCCTATCGCCAGAAGGTGCGGCGATGGCTGTGAGCGATGATGAACTGTCGGCCATGGCCATCGAGGAGCTCGATCAGGCCTGCAGTCTGATCTGGCCCGAGCTGGTGAAGATCACGCCCTGGGGCGACAGCTTCATCGGCGTCGCCCCCTCGGGCCGCGAGGTCGAGATCGAGCGCCGCTATCTGTGGGCGCATGAGCCGGAAGGCGCCGTGGCTGTGGAGATAGAGGTCCGCGACGTGGGCGCCCGCACCGGCGCCGAGGCGCGGGCATTGATCACACCGCCGCGCTGATCGCTCGCCTCCCGCGGGAATCGGTCGGGCCGTTAACCTTTGTCGTTGCCAAGCGGAGCCGTGGGGGCAAGATGCGCCCCGAACGGTTCACGACCCTTGTGGGGGAGCAGCATGTCCTACGGCGAAGACTTCGCCAACGCCGACCCGGCGAACGCTCCGCTGGACGGGCCGCTGTTCATCGGCGCCGATCCCATTTTCTGGGGCGCTATCCTGCTGGGGCTGGTCGCCGCCCTGTTGCTGGGATGGTATCTGGGCGCGCGGTCGAGTTCGCGCCGCGGCGACGCAGCCCACGCCATCTGGGAGGCGATCAACGACGCCGCCCGCTCCGCCATGGGCGCGGACGACAACGCCCTGAAGGGCCGCGCCGAACATCTGCTGAAGATCGTCGACACCCGTCTGGGCAAGACGCTCGGCCTCGCCAGGGGATTGTCCGGGCGGATCGGCAAGCTGAAGGACGCCGTCGAGGGCAAGGGGCCGGCGGACGGACACGGGCATGGCCACGGCGGCGGACATGGCGCAGGGCACAGCGCCCACGGCCCCGCGCACGACGCGCACGCGGCCCATGACGCGCACGCCGCGCCGGCAGTCACCATCGTCAACGTCAACTCCGGAGCCCCGGCCCATCCGCCCGCCGAGCATCATCCGCCGGCCCATGACGGCAAGCCGGAGAAGCGCAACCTGACCCAGCGCGAGCAGACCGACGCCCTGCGGCTGGCCGTGGCCGCCTTCAACCAGCACTGGCGCGACGAAGGCTCCCGCGTTCGCGAACTGCGCGACGCCTACGCCGAGCTGGGCCACCCGGGTCCGCCGCGTGTGGTGCGCTCGACGCGCCCGCCGGCCGGACGCATCAGCGGAACCCGCGCCAAACACTGAAAACCCGGTTTCGTCCCCCGGAGAAACCGCCTAAGCCTTGAGCCATGAAACTCGCCTCGCTCAAGCACGGCCGTGACGGTCGCCTCGTCCTCGTTTCCAGCGACCTCGCCTGGTTCACCGACGCCTTCCTGATCGCCCCGACGCTGCAGGCGGCGCTGGATGACTGGGACCGGCTTGAGCCGGACCTGCGAGCCCTGGCCGAAAGCCTCGAGCACGGCGGCGTGCCGCGCGGACGGTTCCACGAACGCGAGGCCGCGGCGCCCCTGCCCCGCGCCTATCAGTGGGCCGACGGCTCGGCCTATGTGAACCACGTCGCCCTGGTGCGGCAGGCCCGCGGCGCGGAAATGCCCGACAGCTTCTGGACCGATCCCCTGATGTACCAGGGCGGTTCGGACGGCTTCCTCGCCCCGCGCGATCCGATCCCCCTGGCCGACGAAAGCTGGGGCTGCGACCTTGAGGCCGAGGTGGTCGTCGTCACTGGCGACGTGCCCCAGGGCGTGAGCCGCGAAGAGGCGCTGGACTGCGTCCGTCTGGTCGGACTGGTCAACGACGTCAGCCTGCGCAACCTGATCCCGGCCGAACTGGCCAAGGGCTTCGGCTTCGTCCAGTCCAAGCCCGCCTCGGCCCTGTCGCCGGTGTTCGTCACGCCCCGCGCGCTCGGCGACCGCTGGGTCGACGGCAGGTTGAAGGGCGAACTGACCGTCCAGCTGAACGGCGCTGATTTCGGCAAGGCCGACGCCGGCGTGGACATGACCTTCGACTTCGGCACCCTGATCGCCCACCTCGCCAGGACCCGCGCCCTGTGCGCCGGAACCATCATCGGCTCGGGCACGGTGTCGAACCGCGACGCGGGCGGCGGTCCGGGCAAGCCGGTCAGCGAAGGCGGCCTCGGCTATTCCTGCATCGCCGAGGTCCGCACGGTAGAGACCATCCTGCGCGGCAAGGCCGAGACGCCCTTCCTCAAGGCCGGCGACACCGTCCGCATCGAAATGATGGACGACCACCATCACTCGATTTTCGGGGCCATTGAGCAGACGGTCGCGGCTGTCTGATGCGAGCGCTCGCGTCGTTGATCTTCGCGCTCACAGCATCATCGGCGAATGCCCAGGACCTCGGGGAAGATTGGGCGTTGACCGTAGATCAGAGCGGGGACCTGACGCTGGCCACCGCCGCCTATTCCAGCGGGCAGACCATCGTCGTTCGATGCCAGGCCGGCGTTCTCGACGTCATCGTCGCCGGCCTTCCCGCTATCGACGGGCGCACCAGATATGTGGAAACGACCGTCGGCGAGCGGCCCACGGAACGCGGACCATGGGCCAGTGGCGGAGACGGCACGACCGTGCTCAGCGTAGCGCCCGCGCCAACCGCCCGCCGTCTGAGAGCGGGCGGGTCTCTGCGGTTGTCGGCCGCTGTGAGCGCCGCAAACGACAGCCCCTTGCGCCGCTACGCCTTCGACCTTCCGGGACAGTCCGCCTCGCTGGATCGGGTTCTGGAGGCATGCAGCACGCCGACAACCGACGCGCGGGACGATCTGCCCCGATGGATGCCGGCGCGAGGATCGACGTTTAACTACTGGCGCCGAATGGCGATGCCCGAGTATCCGACCGCTGCGGACAGGGCGGGAATTAACTCGGGCTACGCCGTTCTCAGCTGCGTGGTTCAAGCGGGCGGACGTCTGGATCAGTGCGTTGTCGAAAGCGAGAGCCAGCGCCGGGCCGGCTTCGGGCAGTCGGCGGTTCGCGCCATGGGCGCCGCCCGAGTCCTGCTTGCGGAAGAGGGCGGACCGCCGCCGGGCGAGCTTGTGATCTTCACCCTCAGGTTCCGGGTCACGCCGTAGGCCGGCGCAGCCGTGCGGGGGACCTGACAGGGCAGCCGGAGTATTCCCCCACGGCGGGCGCGACCCCTGCTGCGCCAGCACCGCCGCCGGTCCCTGACAAGACAGGACCAGACCGGCCAGGGCGATTGTCAGCCATCGTCTCATCGCGCGCTTCCTTCCGTTTCAGGGACCAGAGGCGCCGGCGCTGCTTTACGGATGCGCGGGACGGATTAAGCTTTGGCCACGTCTCGGCCCGAAGGGGACGAAGAGCGCAGCGCCGGAAGGACCGAGATGAACCGACTGTGGAAGAGCACCCTGGCGCTGGCCGCCTTGATCGCAACGCCCGCGACGGCGCAGGACGACTGGGACCTCGGTCGCGATCCCGAGCGCAAGCTGACCATCGCCGCCGTGACCTATGACAATTTCGGCGTCGCGGTGCGCTGCATGGACGACGTGATGAGCGTCGTCGTATCGGGCCTTCCGACCGGACCCGGCATCCGGACCATCCGCCACCAACTCGGCGATCAGGTCGAAATGAACGGCCGCTGGGTCTCCGCTGGCGACGGCGCCGCCGCCTTCTCGATCTGGCCGGCTTCCACGGCGGCCTATCTCGCCCGCGGCGGGCGTTGGGTTCTTGATGTGCCGGACGGCGTTCGGGTCCGGCGGATTTCGGCGGACATTCCTGCCTCGCCTGCCGCTATCGGCGAGGTTTTCAGCGCCTGTGGACGCACGCTTTCTCCCGCTTCGCTGCTCGAGGAGCCCAACCGGGAAGACTTCGGCGGGCTAAGCTGGGTCCGGGTCCCGGTACCGACATTCCCGACGCGGACCGACGCCCTTGGCGGCCTTGCAGCCATAACCTGCACCGCCACCGCCCGGGGCGACCTGCGCGGCTGCCGGGTCGAAAGCGAATTCCCCGAGGGCGCGGGATTCGGCCGGTCCGCCACCATGGCGGCGCATCGCGACGGCAAGGTACGACCGTCTGAGCCCGGACCGATGTCGGAGATGGAAGGCCGGAGGGCCTCCTGGGTGGTCCGCTACAATATGAGCGACGAAGTCCCCCTGCCGGCCATCGCCACCCGTCTGCCCGACCGGTTCGAGCGCGAGGCACAGCGGCCGGTCGATGCTGACTGATCATTGGCAAAGCTTGACCTGGCCTGTGTCATCGCCAAGAGGTTGAGCTCCCCGGCCCGTCAGGATTGTCCCCATGAAGCGTCCCCTCGTCACCCTGCTCGCCTGTGCGGTCGCCCTTCCCGCCCTCGCCCAGGACGCCTCCGCCGACTGGGACTTCGCGAACGACGAGCGGCGGCGGTTGATGGTCGCCTACACCCAGTTCGACAATGGCGTGGGTATCGCAACCCGATGCGTCGATGGCGGGTTTGAAGCCGTGCTTACCGGTCTGCCCCCGGCCGGACGCGCCGCCAGCCGTCCCTTGCGCATTGCGTTCGGCGATGGGGATCTGGAGGACTCCCGCTGGATTGTAGCGACGGACGACACGATCGCCGTCAGCGAGCTTCCGGCGCCCTTTGCGCGCGAACTCAGAGCCGGGGGACGGTTGCGCATCTTCGTGCCGGACGGAGCCCCCGACGGACGCAACCTGATGTACGACCTGACCCTGCCCGCTTCATCGGCCTCGATCGACCGAACGCTGACGACCTGCAACCGGCCGCTGATAGATCCACGCGATGCGGAGCTGGAAGCCTTACAGGCCGACGGCGTGCCCCATAACCTGACATGGGCTCGGCGGCCGACCCCGCGCTTTCCCAACACCAGCTATGCCCGCGGCTTCGCCGTAGTGACCTGTATGACCAGTCCGGACGGCTCGCTGCGGGACTGCGCGATCGAATTTGAACACCCCCGCGACGGACGATTTGGAGAAGCGACCCTGGCCTCGGCCCGGCGCGCTCGGGTGCAGAATGTGGGACAGCCGGCAGGCCCCGTCCCGGCGGGCCAGGTGCTCTACAAGACCAATTTCGTTATCGAAGGGTATGAGACCCCTGAAGACCAAGCGCGCAGGCGCGAATCCGCCCGACGTGATCGCGAGGAACGGGCGGCCCGGCGCGCCGCTGGCGGCTGAGCTTGCCGGCCGTTCGCCGATCCCGATTGACCTGATCGGATCGCGCAAGCTACCAAGCGCGCCTGCCGAAGCGAGCAACCGGCCTGTGCGGGCGTGGTGGAACTGGTAGACGCGCCGGACTCAAAATCCGGTTCCGAAAGGAGTGCCGGTTCGACCCCGGCCGCCCGCACCATCCTGCTTCGCCCTTCGGGCTTCGCAGGATTGATCCCGGCAGCTCAGGCGAAGCGGGATGCCCTGCGAAGCCTTGGCGAAGCAGGGCCGACTCAGATCACTTCCCCGTCTTCCTTGACGAAGTGGTCCGGCCTCCGCTCCAGCAGATCGATCACCCGCTCCGACGGCCGGCACATCGCTGCGCCTTTGGGCGTGCGCACGATCGGGCGGTTCACCAGCACCGGGTGTTCGACCATGGCGGCGAGGATGGCGGCGTCGGATGCCGCCGGGTCCAGCAGGCCGCATTCGGCTGCGACCGCTTCCTTCTCCCGCAGCG
>JALYPS010000266.1 GCA_030856285.1 Pseudomonadota bacterium | reverse complement strand
GCACGAGAGCGGCTCCCGCACCCAGCAGCAGGGCCAGGGCCGCGCCAAGCCCGGCGCCGGACGAGACGCCCAGCAGGTCGGGCGCCGCCAGCGGATTGCGGAACAGGATCTGGAACCCGGCCCCGGCCCCGGCCAGGGCCGCGCCGGTGGTCAGGGCCGCCAGCAGCCGGGGTCCGCGCAGAGCAAGGGCCAGTTCCGCCTCGGGCGATCCCCGCCCGATCACAGCGGCCAAAAGCGCGTCCGGCGCCACGGCCAGGGGCCCGGTCGCCAACACGGCCAGCGCCCCGGTCAGCGCCAACGCAATCAGACCGACCGGAATCAGGGTGGCCTTCAACGCGCTCAATCGATCCATCTCGGCAGGGGCACTTCGACCGGCGCCATGCCGTAGAGGCGGCGGGTCAGGCTCGCGAGCGCCAGAGGCGACCCGGCCGGATCGGCCAGCCATGCGCAGGCCAGCAGTCGATTCACGGACGGCGGCCGGTCGACCCAGCCGAACGGTCTGTCGGGCAGCAGCAACAGTCGTCGCCGGCCGCCGCCGCGGCGGGTGCGCCAGACAGGATCGCGACGCGTCTCGGCAGCGAAGGCCGGGTTCAGGGTGACCAGCACCTCGGGGTCCCAGGCGGCGACCTGTTCGCGGGTGACGCGGCCAATGTCGCGCGAGCCCTCGGCGACATTGGTCCAGCCGGCCCCTTCCAGCACCTCGGTGGCCAAGGCGCCGCGGAACCCGGTCTCAAGCCCGTCGGCGCCGCGCGCATAGTAGAAAGTCGGCCCGCCTCGGGCGCGCCGCCAGCGGTCCAGCACCCTGGCGGCCTCCTCGGCCAGACCTGTGGCGGCGCGGTCGGCGTCCAGCAGGGCGCCGGCTTCGCGGATGGCCTCGGGAATCCGGGTCAGGGCGCCGTCGATCAGCCGCCAGTCGACCCCCAGCCGGGTCTTCATGCGATCGCCGAGGGCCGAATTCTCGGGATCGGTGTCGCCATAGTCGATTACCAACCGGGGCCGGAGCGCCGCCAAGGCCTCCAGATTTGCGGGCCGCCCCCCGCCGCCCAGCGCGCCCAGTTCTGGCAGGTCCGCCGCGAAGGATGGCAGGACCGCCAACGCCATCGCCGAAGGTTTGCGCGGCCAGCCCGCCAGCCGTTCACGCGCCACCGCCCAGATCAGCAGGGCCGCAGGCTGCCCCGCCGCGATCACGTCTCCGGCCGGGCGCGGTGACGCGGAGCCGCAGGCCGCGACCGTCATCGCCGAGGCCGCTCCGATCAGCGCCGACCGCCGCGTCATCATCATTCCAGCCCGTCCGAATTGATTCGACGCCATCCTGCCGCCTGCCCCGCCGGTGCGCCACCTCACAGCCAATTTACCCTTAACACTTGTCCGGTCTTGCTCCGCGTGCTGCTTATGCGGCCTCGCGCGTCAGGTGGGGCGCAGCAATATGGGAGTGGGCCGTTGAGTAGAACGGACATTGGCGGGGCGCTTTCGGCGCCTGGCGGGTTCGAATCCCGACGCATCCGGGGAGACCAGGCATGAACATCGTCATCATCGCAGGCCTGATCATCACCCTGCTCACGGGCATCCCCGTGCTGATGCAGATCCTGAAGAACCACCCGCGCGGACTGATCATTCTGTTCTTCGCCGAGATGTGGGAGCGATTCTCCTACTACGGCATGCGTGGCATCCTGATCTTCTTCCTGACCCAGCATTTCCTGTTTGACGATGAGCGAGCCGGGTCCATCTACGGCTCCTACACCTCGTTGGTCTATCTGCTGCCCCTGCTGGGCGGAATACTGGCGGATCGCTTCATCGGCACCCGCAAGGCCATCGCCTTCGGCGCCGTGTTGCTGGTGGCCGGGCACGGCCTGATGGCCTTCGAGGGCCGTCCCGCGACCGAGACGCTGACCTACGCTGGCCAGGAATATGTCATTGCGGCCGAAGGCCGGGGCGCCGACCGCGACGTCGGCATCATTGTGAACGGCGAACGCTATGCGTTCAGCGCAGGCGAGGACGGCGGCCTGACGGTCACCAATCCTGCCGCCGGATCGCCGCTGCCGGCCACCATGGCGGCCGGATCCTACACCCTGGAACAGACCCGCGATCCCTTGGGGGAGAACCTGTTCTATCTGGCGGTGTCGCTGATCATCATGGGGGTCGGCTTCCTGAAGCCGAACATCTCGACGATCGTCGGGCAGCTTTATCCGCAGGGCGACCCGCGGCGGGATTCCGGCTTCACCCTCTACTACTACGGCATCAACCTCGGGGCCTTTTGGGCCGCGGTCCTGTGCGGCTATCTGGGCCAGACTGTCGGCTGGTGGGCCGGCTTCGGCCTAGCCGGTATCGGCATGGCTCTGGGGTGGGTGGTGTTCATGCTCGGCAAGCCCCTGCTGGAAGGCAATGGCGAACCGCCCAATCCCGAAGCCCTGAAGCGGTCCTTCCTCGGCCCGCTGAACCGCGAATGGTCGATATATCTCCTCGCCACCCTGGGCGTGGGGCTGGTCTGGTTCATGGTCCAGCGCAACGCCCTGGTGGGTACGGTTCTGACGGCCGCCACCATCGCCTCGCTGGTCTTCATCGGCTACATCATCGTCGCGATCTGCAAGACTTGGGCGCAGCGCCAGCGGATGATGCTGGCGGTGGTGCTGATCTTCGGCGCGGTGGTGTTCTTCACCCTGTTCGAACAGGCCGGCACCTCGTTGAACCTGTTCGCCGACCGCAACGTCGACCTCAGCCTGACCCCCACGGCGTTCCAGCTCCTGGGCGTCACCGTGGGCACTCCGGCCCAGCTGGCGGCGGCGGGCATCGCGACGCCCACCGGCTTCTGGATCGACGCCACCATCACGGCGGCCCAGACCCAGTCGTTCAACGCGGCCTTCATCCTGCTGTTCGCGCCCATCATGGCGGCGCTGTGGGCCTATTTGGCCAAGCGCAACATGGATCCGAACCCGACCATGAAGTTCGGCCTGGGTATCGTCCAGGTCGGTCTGGGCTTCATGGTAGTGGTGTGGGGCGCCGGCATGGCCAACTCGGCCTTCCAGCTGCCCATCATGCTGCTGGCCCTGCTGTACCTGTTCCACACGACGGGCGAACTGTTCCTGTCGCCGGTGGGCCTCTCGGAGATCACAAAGCTGTCGATGCCCTCGGTGGTCAGCTTCATGATGGCCGTCTGGTTCCTGGCCAGCTCCATCGCCCAGTTCGTGGGCGGCTGGATCGCGGGCTTGGCCGGCACCGAGACCGTCGGCGGTCAGGTGCTGGACCCCGGTCTGGCGCTCCGCACCTCGCTGGAGGTGTTCGAGAAGCTCGGCCTGGGCGGTATCGCCATCGGCGTGTTCTTCATCCTGATCAGCTTCCTGATCAAGGGCTGGTCCCACGGGGCCAACGACGCCGGCAACCATCCGGGACCGACCCTGACCGATCGTGGTCAGGAAGACGGCAACGTCGCCAAACCGGAGACCAGCACGGCGGGCTAAACACCGCTCAACGGCTGAACACAGGAAGGGCGGAACCATCAGGTTCCGCCCTTTTTGGCGCGTCGAGGGCAGGCGCGCCGTCAGTTTTGGGGTGTGGGGACGCCTTCTTCAGAAGGTCTTTCTTATCTGGACGAACAGCCAGGGGCTCATCCGGGTGCGGCGTACTTCGCGGAAAGCCAGCGGGGCGGTGTCGCGGGGGCCGGTGTAGATCTCGCGCTGATAGCCGCGCTCGCGATCCGTGGCGTTCCCCAGATCGACGCGGACCGTCAGATCGCGCTGCGGCTTCCACTGCACATAGGCGCTGACCCCGGGTTCGGAGTAGAAGGCGCGAACCTCGCGCACCCGGAAAGCGCGGCCCTTGTCCACGTTGCAGCCATGGTCGAAGCCATAGGCCCAGCGGCCGCCCATGAGGTCCTGATTGAAGCTGACGCCGCAACCGAAAGCCTGATTGCCCTGGAAGCGGCGCTCCTCGCCGGTCACCGGATCGAGCACCGAGGTCGAGGACCAGCTGCCGCGCGTCTGGAAACGGCCGTTCGGAATTCCCAGGCGGTCGGTCGGCAGGGTCAGCCGCAACTGGAAGAAGCTGGCCGTTCCGTCGCCGATATTGCCGACGCCGTCAAAGCCGCCGGTCAGGGGAATGACGTCCACGACGTCCTCCACCTCGGCGTACTGGTAGGTCGCGTCGAACACGCCCTCGCCCCAGAAGCGGCGCTCATAGATGGCTTCCAGCACCGTCGACTTCTCAGGCTCCAGATCGGGGTTGCCGCCCTCGACCTGGCCGATGTCGATATCGGCCGAGGCGATGAAGTCGCCGAAGTCCAGCTGCCCCACCTCACGCTCGGCGCGGAAGCGGAACTGATGGCCGGTCCAGGGCGTCCAGGTCGCCTGAATGCGGGGCTTGGGATAGACGAAGGACTTGGTCAGGTCGCTGTCGCCGGACTGGCTGATCTCGGACACCTCGACCCGCAGACCCCCCTCGATGGTCAAGGTCGGATCGGGCCGCCATGTGGCCTGGCCGAAGACCTCGCCCCGCAGTTCCTCCACCTTGACCGAGGATGACGGCAGCGGGATCGGGACGCCGTTCTCGGAATAGGCGGTCGCGCTGTCGAGGAAATTATAGGCCACCTCGCCGCCGGTCTCGAACGACCAGCGGTCGTTGGGGCGGAAGCGCAGGATGGCGCGGCCGATGGATTCGCCGGAGGTCGCGTCGGCGGTGAAGGTCGAGCTGTCGCCGCTGCTTTCCGAGACGCCGGTGTATTCCTCGGTCGAGTAGCGCTGCAGGCCGGTCAGCTCCAACCCGGTGCGCGGCCCGAGGTCCCGGGTCCAGTTTACGCCGAGCTCGCCGTTGACGTTGTTCGCTTCCTCATCATTGAAACTGTCGACCCCGGCGCCCGAGCGGATCAGCAGATCCTGGGAGTTCTCGTTGCCGGACCAGCCCAGCAGGCCGTTGACGCGCAACAGGCCGCCGCCGATGCGGCGCTGGACGGCGCCGGTGGCGCGCAGATTGCGGATCCGGTCCCACAGCACCAGGTCGGCGTCCTGGATCAGATTTCCGTTGGCGTCATAGCGGCGGCGGAAGCCGTCCCCGGTGCCATCGGTGCGATCCGAGGTGCCGCTGATCGAGCCCTCGATCTGGTTGTCGCCCTCGCGCCGCGAATACCGCGCCGAGAACACCGGGCCGATATAGCCATCGGGATAGAAATAGGCGTTGGTCTCAATCACCCGTTCGGTCGTCACGGTGCGGATCAGGACGACGTTCGCGACCACGGACCGGCCCTGCATGTCGATTCCGGGCGCGCCGCCGCGGATCAATTCGACCCGGGCGACGCCGGCGGCCGAGATGCGGCGCAGGATCTGGTCAAGGCTGTCGCTCTTGGTCGATGGCCGGGCGCCGTCGATCAGCACATTGCCTGCAGTGCCCGCCAGACCGCGCGTGCCGCTGTCGCCGGACTCGAAGGCGAAGCCCGGCAGGCGGGCGATCATGTCGAGGGCCGTATCCGGGCGGGCGTCGGCGAAGAAGGCGGGCTCGAAAACCAGCACGCCCTGCTGGGCGGCGCCGACGACCGGCGCGCTCTGGACCGCCGCGGTCTGGGCCATGGCCGGGCCGCTCAACACCGCGGCCGCGGCCGCTCCGGCCAGCCAGATCGCTTTGGTCATACGTCCCTCTCCCTGTCGGGCGAACGGTGCCCGGAGCGCGGCGGTGCATACAGTTACAAGCTGTACAGGTGGATTAAATCGCCGACAGGCTTGGGGCGACGGAATGGCCGATCGTCAGAATGTCTTGCGCACCCGGATCTGCCAGAAGGTGCGCGGATCCGTGGGTCGCAGTTCAGTGAAGGCTATGGGGCGGGCCAGCGACCGGTCCGCGAAGACGGTGCGCTCGGCCTGGAAGTCATTCCAGACGTTGACCTGTGCGCGGATGGCCAGCGTCGGCGTCGGCTTGTATTCGATGTTGGCCTCGAAATAGTCGCTGCCGGTGAAGCCCGAGACCTGGTCCGGGGCGTAGTTGAACTGGCGCAGGCTCTCGAGGTAGGTCACCGCCCAGTTGATCTTCCAGGTGGTGATATCCTGCGAGATGGTGAAGGCGGGCTGCGAAGGCCGGACGCCCGAGATGGGTCGTTCCTGGCCAGAGGTCGGATCGGTCACCGCCGTGTCGTTCCAGGTGTTCCGGAACTGGAACTGGCCACCGGAGAAGCCGGTCCAGTCGAGCGGTAGAACGAAGTTGACGGCCAGCTGATCCAGTGTGCCGTCGCCGATGTTGCCGACCGCCGACAGGCCCATCGGCAAGGGCAGGCGGTCGATGACGCCGATGATCTCGTCGTGACGGTAGCCGATGGAGAAAATGCCGTCGCCAAGGAACCGGCGCTCATAGGTGAGTTCGGAGATCCAGCGTTCCTCGGGCTCGAGGTTCACATTGCCGCCGAACAGCTGTTCGTCTTCCAGGTCCGCGCCCGCCGCGAAGTCACCGAAGTCGAGCTGGCCGACGTCGCGCTCAAAGCGGAAGCGGACCTGATTCTGCGGGCGTGGCGTCCAGGTCAGTTGCAGGCGCGGCTTGGCGAAATAGAAGCTCTTCTCCTGATCGGCGTCGCCGGACTGGGTGATGGTCGAAGCCTCGAGCCGCAGTCCGCCTTCGAGATTCAGGTCCGGCCGCACGCGCCACGTCGCCTTGCCGAACAGCTCGCCCCGCGTCTCCTCGACCATGATCTGATCGGAGGGCAGTGGAATGGCCACGCCGCCATCCGTGAGCGCCTGGTCGATTTCCAGCATGTTGTAGGCGAGCTCGCCGCCCGCCTCCAGCGTGAGGGCAGGCGAACGTTCCCAGCGCAGTAATGACCGCAGGATCGTCTCGGAGGCATTGCCTTCCGAGGCGAAGCGCTGCTCGGAGCCTGCCACGCCATTTGTCGTTGTCTGGGAAGTCGAGGCGTTCTCGAAATCATTCCACTCGCGGATGAAGCGGGTTTCCGACGTCAGCCCTGTGCGCATCGGACGGGTGAACACGGCGCCGACTTCGCCGCTGGCGCCTTCTTCGGCGAAGCGGTTGTCGCGCAGGATGTTCGGCCCGTCCTGGAGGCTGTACTGGCTGTAGTCGTTGCGCCCGAGCCGGCCGGTCAGGTCGATCTTCCCGCCCATGAAGGCGTCGGCGAAATTTACCCGCAAGCCCTGGCCGCCGCCGGTCTGGTCGCTGTAATAGCCCTCGTCGCGCAGGATGGCGCCGTTGGCGTTCCGGCGGATCACCCGGCCGACGCCATTGGAATCGTCGATGGACACGCCGTCGGCCAGGGTGAAGCCCCAGACCCGGTCGCCGTTGCGGCGGGTGAACTGGTACTGGCCGAAGCCGCGATCGGTGCCGCCTTCGAAGAAGGCCATATTGGCCGTAAGGATCTGCTCGGTGCTGGCCAGGGTCTTGGTGATGACGTTCACGACGACGGAATAGCCCTGCATGTCGATGCCCGGGGCTCCGCCCCGGATCAGCTCGATGCGCTCGACCTGGGGGACCAGGGTGCGCGACAGGACCGAGGAGCCGGTGTCGTTCTTGGATGCCGGTCGCGAGCCATTGATCAGGATATTGCCGACTGCGCCTTCGAAGCCGCGCGAGCCGTCGCCGTCCTGGACAGAGAAGCCGGGCACGCGGCTGACCATGTCGAGGGCGGTGTTCGGGCGCTGGCTGGCGAAGAAGTCCGGTGTGAAGACCAGGACGCCCTGCTGGGAGGAGTCGGCCTGGGGCGCGGGCGCGGACGCCGGCGGCGCGGGCGTCTGGGCGGCTGTCGCGCCGGCGCTCAGCAGGATGGCCGTCGTCGCCAGCAGGATGGTCTTGGTCATTGCAGGATTCCCCTCGTCGTGTGACGAAGGTTTGGCGTCCTGTTGTCCCTCTCTCCAGTTACAAGACAGACAGGTGGATTAAATCTCGGACAGATTACGTACTCGTAACGAATGTGTTCAGAAAACGCCGCGCGTTGCTGAATGGCGTTCAGGTAAGGAATGTATTGACGTGAGATCGTTCGCCGCTGTTGCTGCCGCCCTGGTCGTATTGGCCGCCGGTACGATCTCCGCCGGTCCGGTGGGAGCGCAGACGCCCGAGCTGCAGGTGTCGCAACTGGACGACGTCGTGGTCCAGGCCGGACGCTCCGGCGCGCCGATGTGGACCGTCACACGCGGCGACAGCACCCTGATCCTGGTCGGGGCCATCACCGGCATTCCGCGCGACCTGGCCTGGCGTCCTCAAGAGCTTGAGGCGGCGGCGGCGCGGTCGGACCAGATCCTGTCTCCCCAGGTTGGGCGGGCCTCGGTCACCGACCTGCTGCGGGTCATCTGGCGCGCCCGGACCATCGGCCTGATGCCCGAGGGGCGGACGACGGCCGACTATCTGACGCCGGAATACCAGGCGCGGCTGGAGGCGATCATGGCCGACGACCGCAATCAGGACTGGCGGACCAAAAGCCTGCTGTTCGTGGGCTTCGACCTGATGCAGGACAAGGCCGGCTACAGGCAGGGCCGAAGCGGCGAGGACGCCATGGACGTGATCCGCCGCGCCGCCCGACGTGCCCGGGTGGAGATTCGGCCGGTCGGCACGGTCCGCGGCGACGAACTGATCGACAGCCTGATCACGGCCCCCCAGACGGCCCACATCCCCTGTGTCGAGGCCGCCATAGCCGCCGCCGAACGGGGGCCCGACGCCGCGCGCGAGCGGGCCGAGGACTGGCGCGCCCTGCGGGTGGCCGACGTCGTCGCCTCCCCGATCGACCGGGCGCTGAACCAGTGCTGGCCTTGGGGCGATCCCGAGATCGCGCCGCAGCTGCGGCAACAATGGGCGGCGGCGATCGAGACGGCGATGATCTCTCCGGGCGTGACCATGGGGGTGGCTCCGATCCGTCTGCTGGCGGATGAAGGCGGCGTGCTGGACGCACTGGTGGCCCGCGGGTTCGACGTCGTCGGGCCGGAGTGGCGGGCGAAGGAGTAGATCTCACGGGGTGATCAGCAAGGCGCCCAGATCCGTCTGGGGCGGGACCACGTTCGCCCAGGTCCCGTTGTCCCAGCTCCAGCCCTGATCGATATCGAAGCCGACGGCTCGAGCCGTCTCCGTCTGGAAGTCGATGAACAGTCCTTCGGCGTAGGCGGTGCTCACCACCGAGCCGACCGGAATCTTGTCGACAGCGAACATCACCAGCACCTTCCTGGTCGGCCCGATCATGTCCAGGTTGTTGCCGTGAAGGGGAAAGGCGCAGATCGGTGCGGGCCCGGATCCTGCGTCCGCCGCAAGGCCGCAGGTCCAGGGCGCGGGCCCCTGATTGACCACGGAGATCACCCCCGGCTGGCCGCTCGCCTGGGTCGTCAGCAGGCCCGTGGCGGCGACCTGGACGGTCTGGCCGACGGCGGCCGCGGCCGAGGCGGACATGGTGACGACGGCGTTCTCGCTCAGGGCTGTGGTCGAGATGAAAGCGGCGTCCGGGTCGGACACTGCCACGACCGTGTTCTGGAGGCAGTGGGGAGTCCGGAACCAGACCAGGGGGTAACCGCCTCCATAGCCGACGGCGGCGGTGAGGACGGGGCCGTAGCTGACCGCCGCGAAGCCGTAGAGGGCCAGGTTTCCGGCGGAAAGGGCTTGCACCGTGGCGCTCGACAGACTGATCGTCAGGGTGCGTTGCATCAGAGGCCGATCCCGAAAAGGAGGGTCGGCGGAGACGGGGCCGCCGACCCTTCAATATTAGGTTGTATCAGGTTCGCGGTCTAGTAGACCACGTACAGGCCGTTGGGCAGACCGTTGGTGATGGTCAGCGACTGCGCGCGGATGTGGTTGATCGTGTACTCCTGGTTGGGTTGGACCTGGATGTTGACCGCCGGCTGGGCGGCGATCTGGTAGGTCACCTGGCCGGCGGCGTTGTGCCGGTTGTCCAGTTCGACCTGATCATCGAGCGCGCCTGCGGGAAAGACGTAGGTGGCGCCTGCGCCGATTCTGGTTTCCATCTCACTGCTCCTACGCGCTGGTGATCAACAGCGGGACGAGGCTGGCGTTGGGCAGGACCGACGTAGCCCAGGTGCCACTGCCCCACGACCAGCCCTGGTTGATGTCGAAGGACACCGCCCGGGTCTGGGCCGCCGTCAGGTCAACCAGCACCCCGGACGAGAAGCATTTGTACTGGACGGTGCCGGTGTTGACCGTGTTGGTCGCAAAGGTCAGCAGCACCCGTTCGATCGGGGCCACGACGTCCATCATGTTGCCGTTCAGCGGAATGGCGCACATCGGATTGGCGACGCCGTTGGTCAGCTGCGAGATGCCGCTGGTCCACGGCTGCGGACCCTGGTTCAGCACCGAGATCGCCGACGCCGTGCCGCCGCTGGCCGAGGTGAGGTTGCCGTACTGGTCGACGTCGGCGGTGTCGCCCAGGTTCATGTCGATAGAGTTCTGCGCGTTGACCGCGCCGCCGGAAATGATCTGGCTGGCGGAGATGTAGGCTTGGTACTGTTCTTGCCAGACCACCTGGGTCGACGGCAGGAAGTTGTTGGTCTTGAACCAGACCAGGGGCGCGCCGCCCTGGATGGTGCTCTGTACCGCCTTGAATGCATACAGGCTGAAGCCCTGGGTCTTCAGCGCGGTTATGGTGTCCGACGACAGGGCGATGTCGATCTCATATGAGGTCGCCATGGGTTTCTTCCTCCAAATATCCCGCCGGGCTGGATCAGCCCGACGCTGGTCGCGGGACGCAACCAGCAAGAGAACATTTGGCTCATATTGCGATCTATGCGAGCGCAACCGATTGCGCGACGCGCAAGTGAACGGCGAGTCGTTTGCGCGACGCGCATCAGGCGCGTGGATCGACCGCTCCGGTCAGGTCGAGCAGGGCCCGGGCGGCGATCAGGGCCCGAGCCGGGGGCAGTCCGGGGAAAAGCTCCCGCGCCAGGCGGTCCACAGTAGGACCCGCTTCCCGATGCGCGTCGATATGACCCCGGCCGGTGACGAGCCAGTCCAGGGACACGTCCAGCGTCTGGCTCAGCCTGATGGCGTTGGCGATCGAGATGGCTGGACCGCGGCGCCAGCGGCTGATGGCGCTTTCGTCCACACCCATTTCGGCGGCCAGCGCTTGCAGCTTGCCGATCCGGCGCTGACGCAGCGCCTCGCCCAGTCGTTCGGCCCAGGCCGAGGCTTCGGTGGAAACGTGCATGGAATTCTCCTCGCCTAGGTTGCGAGCGTGATTCCATACAATCAGTAGTTCTACACCGCCGTCCCCCCCACCGTCAGCCCTGCGATCTTCAGACTGGGCTGGCCGATGCCGACCGGCACGCCCTGTCCGCCCTTGCCGCAGACGCCGACGCCGGGGTCGAAGGCGAAGTCGTCGCCGATCATCTGCACCTGCTGCAGGGCCGTGGCCCCGTCGCCGATCAGGGTCGCGCCCCGCACGGGGGCGGTGATCTTCCCGTCCTCGATCAGATAGGCCTCGGTGCACTGGAAGACGAATTTGCCGTTGGTGATGTCGACCTGGCCGCCGCCGAAGTTCGCGGCGTAGAGGCCGCGCTTCGTCGAGGCGATCATGTCGGCCTGTTTGTCCCGGCCGCCTTCCATGAAGGTGTTGGTCATGCGGGGCATCGGCATGTGGGCGAAGGACTGGCGCCGGCCGTTGCCGGTGGCGCGGGCGCCCAGCTGGCGCGCCGACAGCCGGTCGTGCATCAGCCCGACCATGATCCCGTCCTCGATCAGGACGGTGCGTGAGGTCGGCGTGCCCTCATCATCGACCGACAGCGAACCCCGGCGGCCCGCGATCGAACCGTCGTCGACGACGGTGACGCCCGGGGCGGCGACACGCTTGCCCATCATGCCCGTGAAGACCGAACTGCCCTTGCGGTGGAAATCGCCCTCGAAGCCATGGCCGATGGCCTCGTGCAGCAGCACGCCCGGCCAGCCGGCGCCGAGCACGACGTCCATCTCGCCGGCGGGGCAGTCGACGGCATCGAGATTGACCAATGCCTGCCGCAGGGCCTCGTCGACCTGCCACTGCCAGCGGTCCGGCGCGATCCAGGTCTCGAACCCGGCCCTGCCGCCGGCGCCGGATGAGGCGCTCTCGCGCTTGCCGTCCCTCTCGACGGTGACCGAGACGTTCAGCCGGACCAGCGGGCGGATGTCGGTGACACGCCGGCCGTCGCCGCGCAGGATCTCGATATGGCGCCGCTCGCCAACCATGGTGGCCGACACCTGGACCACGCGCGGATCACGGGCCCGGGCCCAGGCGTCGATCTCGCTCAACAGGGCGATCTTGTCGGAAAAGGCGGGGGAGGCCAGTGGATCGATGGCCTCGTACAGTTGCTGGTTGGTGGCGCGCGGCGCCTCGGCGATGACCCCCGCATGGCCTGATCGGGCCAGGCCCGCGCTGTCGGCGGCCCGGCGGATGGCGGGGCCGCTGATCTCATTGGCGTGGGCGTAACCGGCCGTCTCGCCGGCCACCACCCGCAGGCCGAAGCCCTCCGAGGCGTCATAGGCGGCCGACTTCAGCCGGCCGTCGTCAAACACCAGCGATTCGAGTTCGGACCGTTCGAGGAACAGCTCCCCGTCGTCCGCGCCGGTCAGGGCGTCCTGGAGAATGGACAGGGCTTCATCGGAGCCGACATCGGCGGAGTCGAGGATGGCAGGCGGAGAAACGGGGACGGTCATGCAGCCTAAGTAGGGGCTGACCGTCCCCGCGTCACGAGGTGTCACTCTTCGTCGATGTCGCCCGAGCCCGAAAGGCTGCGGCTGACCGCCCCGGCGCGCCGGGTCAGATCGACGTCGCCGGAGCCGGAGATGTCGATGTCGGCCCGGCCGGTGGGGCCCACCCGGACATCTCCAGACCCCGAAACCTGGACGTCGGCGTCGACGGTGGTCAGGGCCGCCAGATCGGCGTCGCCAGAGCCTGACACATCGACCTGGACCGTGCGGGCCGAACCGCGGGCCGTGACGTCGCCTGAGCCGGACAGGATCAGGTTCAGCCTCGGCTGGTCATAATCGCGGATCATCAGGTCCGAGGAACCGACCACATCGAAGCTGGTGACGGCCGGGGCCGTGACCGTGATCTTCAGCTGGTCGTCGGCGCTCCAGACGTGGAAGCCGTGGCCGTTCCAGCGGATGTAGCCGCGCTCCGTCTGGTCGTCATCGTCGAGCGTCAGACGGTCGCCGACGATGCGGATGCGGTCCGCCAGGTCCTTCGGCCCGGTGACCACCACGCCCGGGGCGGCGCCCTGGACGTAGATGACGTCGCCGGGAACCTCGATTTGCAGACGGTCGCCGCTGGCCCAGGTCAGGTTGCGGGTCACGTCGGGCTGGCCCCCGCCGCGCCGCATGTGGAAATTGTCGTCGCCGTCGCCGTTTTCGTCCACGGACCAGGTCCAGTCGTTGTGCCTGAGGTCGGCCCCGCTCAGGGCCGCGGCCCCGGCGAGCGAGCCGGCGGCCAGCACGACGCCGGCGCCCGCGATGATGAAGAGGGTTTTGATCATCTCTGTCTCTCCTACGCCTGATAATGCGGTTGGGGGTCGAGCGCCGGCTTGAGCAGACGGTAGTGAAGGCGGGCGAACCAGACGACGCCATTGACCAGCCAGATGGTGAAGATCGCCGTCAGGGCGGCCAGGGCGGTGGCGCCGGCCATCAGGCCGAGGCCGGCCAGGATCGCGGCGGCCGGTCCGCCGGGGAAGCCCGCGAACGGTCCGGCGACCATGATCGCGCCGCCGCCGATGAAGACGCCGATGGCCGCCATGAAGAAGCCGAACAGGACGCCGACCACGCTCATCAGGATGGGAAGCAGGATCAGGATGTCGATCGCCCCCAGGCCCAGCACCGCGAAGATGGCGCCGGCCGCGGCCGACGGGTTCTTCTCCTGATGCCAGCGCTGGGCGCCGGCTTCGGCCCTCAGCTCGCGGGCCAGACGGTCGGGATCACCGAGCGCCGTGGCCACTTCGGCCTCGGTGCGGCCGGCCGCGAGGCCGTCCTCGAAATGGATCTCGTAGTCGGAGGCGATGTCGGCGGCGGCCGCGGTCGGCATGCCGACCAGTCCTCGCCTCAACCGGCCCATGAATTCGGCGCGGGTCATTGTTCAGCTCCCCTTTCGGCTGTCACGTCATCAGTGGTCGGGACCGGCGTGACGGCTTGCGCCGGGCCGTCCAGAACGGATTCGACCGCCTGGGCGAAGGCGCGCCATTCGGTCGTCTGGGCGCCAAGCGCCCGGCGGCCGGCGTCGGTCAGGCGATAATATTTGCGCGAGGGCCCGGACGGCGATTCGACCAGATAGGTCTCGACCTGTCCGTCGGACTGCATCCGCCGCATCAGCGGGTAGATGGTGCCCTCGCCCATGTCGATTGCGTCCGACAAGGTCGAGGCGATTTCGTACGCATAGTTGTCGTGCCGGTTCAGCAGGGCCAGGACGCAAAGCGTCAGCACCCCCTTCTTCAGCTGTATCTCGATTGTTTCAGGCACCGTGGGCCCTCCTTGTGATGACCAAGACGTATCGCAAGGTATCTGGTCACGCAAGGTAGCTGTCATAACATGACGGAGATTTAATCCAGCGGCGGAATGTCCTGCGGCGTTCAATCCAACCGCAATCGCTTGGCAAGCGCAGGAGGGGGCGATATGGACCGCGCGAAGTACCGCTGCGGACCGCCGGGTCCCGGCGATTGTTTGCGATTCACTCGCAAGCGTTTGCGGCGAAACGGTTTAATGAGGATATCTCGCATGGGGATGGGCACGCGGGCCCGGGCGATCATCGGCGGTGGCATCACCGCCCTGAGCCTGGCCGTTTTCTCCGCCACACCGACGTGGGCCCGGCCGCTGGTCGGTCAGCCGACCGATGGCGGATTGGGGCTGCAGCCCTCGGCCTCGCCGCTGAAGGTCGAGGCGACCTTCTTCCACGACATCATCCTGATGCCGGTCATCACCTTCATCACCCTTCTGGTGCTGGGCCTGATCCTGTGGATCTGCATCCGCTACAACAAGAAGGCCAATCCGGTTCCGGCCAAGTGGAGCCACAACACCCTGATCGAGATCGTATGGACGGTCCTGCCGGTGCTGATTCTGGTCGGCATCTCGCTGTTCTCGTTCCGCCTGCTGTTCGCCTATCACGACATGCCGACGCCGGATCTGACGGTGAAGGCCACAGGGAACCAGTGGAACTGGTCCTACGAATATCCGGACCAGGGCATCGCCGAATACGTCTCCAGCATGATCCCCGAGGACGAGATCGCGGCGCGCGGCATGCCGCACAGCCTGTATCGCCTCGCTGCCGATGAACCCATCGTTGTGCCGGTCGGCAAGACGGTGCGGGTGCTGGTCACCGCGACTGACGTGATCCACGCCTTCGCCCTGCCGGCCTTCGGCCTGAAGACCGACGCCGTTCCCGGCCGGATCAACGAGACCTGGTTCCGCGCGGACCGCACGGGCGTCTTCTACGGCCAGTGCTCCGAACTGTGCGGCGTCGATCACGCCTTCATGCCGATCCAGATCAATGTCGTAACCGAGGCCGAGTTCGCCGCCTGGGTCGCCTCCAAGGGCGGCTCGATGACGCCCCGTACGGCGGATCAGGCCCCCGGCGGCACCGTCGCCCAGGTCGCCGCAGGCGCTACCGGCGCCCCGACCGCCTCCGACACAGCCGTCATTGCCCCTGCTCAACCCGCAGCGCCCGCCACGGCTCCCGCCGTCGCTCCGGCCGCTCAGTAACGAACCGCGAGAGCCCCAAAGACATGGCCACCGCAGCCGAAAACCTCGCCCACGACCACGACGGGCATCATGACCACAAGCCGGGTTTCTTCACCCGCTGGTTCCTGTCGACCAATCACAAGGACATCGGCACCCTCTACCTGCTGTTCGCCATCATGGCGGGCCTGGTCGGCGGCGCGCTGTCGGGTCTGATCCGCTGGGAACTGGCCGAGCCGGGCATCCAGGTCTTCACGCAAGGCTCGCTGCTCGACCAGCTGGGCCTGATCGAAGCGTCGAACCATGGCTACAACGTCGTGGTCACCGGCCACGCCCTGATCATGATCTTCTTCATGGTCATGCCGGCGATGATCGGCGGCTTCGGCAACTGGTTCGTGCCGATCATGATCGGCGCGCCCGACATGGCCTTCCCGCGCATGAACAACGTCTCCTTCTGGCTGCTGGTGGCGGCCTGGGTGCTGTTGATCCTGTCCATGTTCGTACCGGGCGAGCCCGGCGGCGGCCTGGGCTTCGGCGGCGGCTGGACCATCTATCCGCCGCTGTCGACCATGGGGCATCCGGGACCGGCCATGGATCTGGCCATCTTCTCGCTGCACATCGCGGGCGCCAGCTCGATCCTCGGCGCCATCAACTTCATCACCACCATTTTCAACATGCGCGCCCCCGGGATGACCATCCACCGGATGCCGCTGTTCGCCTGGTCGGTGCTGGTCACGGCCTTCCTGCTGCTGCTGTCGCTGCCGGTCCTGGCCGGCGCCATCACCATGCTGCTGGCTGACCGCAACTTCGGCACCAGCTTCTTCGACCCCGCCGGCGGCGGCGACCCGGTGATGTTCCAGCACCTGTTCTGGTTCTTCGGACACCCCGAGGTCTACATCCTGATCCTGCCGGGCTTCGGCATCGTCAGCCATATCGTTTCGACCTTCTCGAAGAAGCCGATCTTCGGCTATCTCGCCATGGCCTACGCCATGGTCGCCATCGGCTTCGTCGGCTTCATCGTCTGGGCGCACCACATGTTCACGGTGGGCATGGGCGTAAACCTGCGCGCCTATTTCATCGCCGCGACGATGATCATCGCCGTCCCGACGGGCGTGAAGATCTTCAGCTGGATCGCCACGATGTGGGGCGGCTCGATCAGCTTCAAGACGCCCATGCTCTGGGCGATCGGCTTCATCTTCCTGTTCACCCTCGGCGG
>JALYPS010000260.1 GCA_030856285.1 Pseudomonadota bacterium | reverse complement strand
GGCCTTACCGGGGCCCGCCCGTAAACAACCCTCCCTTGCCCAGACCCTTGAATTCCGGCGTCAGCCTGCTTTCAGAAGGCCACACCGAACATATCTCCCGCTGGCGCATTCTCCCCGGCAAGGAGACTGAACATGGCTGCTCGCCCGACCTGGCAAGGACATCTGAAGCTGTCGCTCGTCACCTGCCCGGTGGCGCTCTACACCGCGACGACGAGCACGAATGACGTGCGCTTCCATCTGATCAATCCGGAGACCAACAACCGCATCCGGATGGTGCCGACTGATCCGGATACCGGCCCTGTCGAGCGCGGCGATCTGGTGCGCGGCTATGAGGTGTCGAAAGACGAGTATGTGCTGTTCGACGACGCCGATTTCGACAAGGTCAAACTCGAGAGCACCAAGACCATCTCGATCGACAAATTCGTCGACGAGAGCGAGATCGACCGGCTGTACTGGGCTGATCCCTTCTTTGTGGTGCCCGAGAAGGGCGCCGGGGTCGAGGCCTTCGCCGTCATCCGCGACGCGATGAAGAAGCAGGGCAAGGTCGCGCTGGGCTGTCTGGTCCTGCGTGGCAAGGAGCGGCAGCTGGCGCTTGAGGTGCGGGGCAAGGGGCTGGTGGCCTATACGCTGCGGGCCCGCGACGAGGTGCGGGACGCCGACGACTATTTCGACGACATCCAGAGCGTGAAGGCCGACGCCGACATGGTCGAGATCGCCGCCCGGATCATCGGCCAGAAGGAGGCCGACTTCGATCCGGCAGACTTCAAGGACCGCTATGACGACGCCCTGCGCGAAATGATCAAGGCCAAGTCCAATGGCGGCAAGGGGACGGTCGGCGTGGCCGAGCCGGACGACACCAATGTCATCGACCTGATGGCCGCGCTGAGTAGCAGCCTCAAGGGGTCGGCGGGGTCGGAGAAGAAGCCGGCCGCGAAGAAGGCGACGGCGGCAAAGAAGACGCCGGCTGCGAAGAAGAAAGCCGCAGCCTGATCCTTCTCCCCTTGCGGGAGAAGGTGGGCGGCGCAGCCGCTCGGATGAGGGGGCTGCCGGGGCCCGCAGGCTTTCCGACGATGGGCGTGAGGCTGACAGCCCCCTCATCCGGCCCTCCGGGCCACCTTCTCCCTCAAGGGGAGAAGGATTCTACACGCCGACCTTCTTCAGCACCGGCTTGAGGCTGGCCTCAGCCTTGCGGAAATCCTTCCACGGATCGGGCTTCTTCAGCATCGCGGGATAGCTCCACAGGTTGAAGGCCGACGGGTCGAGGCCGGCCTTCACCTGACTCCAGGCCAGCGGGAAGGCGATGCCGGCGCCGGGCCGCGCGCGGGCCGACCATGGGGCCACCGCCGTCGCCATCCGGCCGTTGCGCAGATAGTCGATGAAGATCTTCCCACCCCGCGCCTTCTTGGCCAGGGTGGTGGTGAAGCGGTCCGGAGCGTCGCAGCGGATGAGTTCCGAGACGGCCTTGGCGAAGGCCTTGGCCTGATCCCAGGTGACGCGGCTGCGGGCGTCGGTCTTGATCGGGACCACGACGTGCAGGCCCTTGCCGCCCGTCGTCTTGACGAAGGACGTCAGGCCCAGACTCTCCAGCTTCGCCTTCACCACCTTGGCCGCGGCGATGACGTCGGCGAAATCCAGTCCCTCGTCCGGGTCGAGGTCGAAAGTGATCTGTTCGGGGGTCTCGGGGTCGCCGGGCTTGCAGCCCCATGGGTGCAGCTCCAGCCCGCCCGACTGGCCGATGGCGACCAGGCCGCCGACGTCGACGGCGGTGACGTAGGGGGTGCGGGCCTTGACGTCGATCAGCTTGAGCCGCGGATTGGACCCGGCCATGGCGTGGCGCTGGAAGAAGGTCTCGCCGGTGATGCCGTCCGGGGCCCGGATGATAGAGGTCGGGCGGTCGGCGACATGGGGGAGGATGCGGGCCGCAGCCGCCTCATAGTAGCGGGCGAGGTCAGCCTTGGTGATCGCCGGGCGGCCGTCGCGGGCGGGCCACAGGATCTTGTCGGGGCTGGAGATGGTTACATCCGCGACCACGACCTTGCCCGGCTTCGAGGCGGTCGCGACCGTGGTCGTGGCCTTCATCGCCGTGGGCGCCTGCGGGGCCTCGGTGACCTCGGCGGCGGACTTGTCCTCGCGCAGGCCCTTGAACGCCGCCTGACGCAGGGATCCGGCCTCGGTGTAGCCGCCGTGTTCGACCTCGGCGACCAGAACCGGCTTGACCCAGTGAATGTCCCTGGCGCCCTTGGGCGCGCCGGCGCCGGAGAAGGGGCTCTTGTCGGCGGCGGCGGCCTTGAGCGCGGGCGTCAGGGCCTTGGTCACCGCCTCGCCATAGCCCGTGCCAACCCGGCCCAGATAGCGAAGGCCGCCCTTGTCGCGGACGCCGACCAGCAGGGACCGAAAACGCGTGCCGCCTTCGGACGACCAGCCGCCGATGACGACCTCGTCCCTGCCCCGGCATTTGGATTTGACCCAGCTGGAGGAGCGGCCCGCGCGATAGGGGGCGTTCAGCTTCTTTGAGATGACGCCTTCGAGGTCCATGCGGCAGGCGCTTTCCAGCACGGCCTGACCCGAGGATGCGAAATGGTCGACGTAGCGCAGGCGTTTCGCGCCGGCCTTGCCGATCCGGTCGACATACGCCTGCAGCCGGGCCTTGCGGTGCGAGAGCGGCAGTTTGCGCAGGTCCTCGTCGCCCTCGAACAGCAGGTCGAAGGCGAAATAGATCAGACCGTCCGTTCGGCCGTCCGAGATCGCCGACTGGAGGGCCGAAAAGTCGGGCATATGGTCGGCGTCGAGCGCGCACAGTTCGCCGTCGATCACGGCGTCAGGCCAGCCGGAGGCGTCGGCGGTGAGGGTCGAAAACCGGTCGCTCCAGTCCAGCCCCTTGCGCGTCCGCAGGATCGCCTTGCCGCCGCCGACGCCGATCTGGATGCGGTAGCCGTCGAACTTGATCTCATGCGCCCAGCCGGCGCCGGGCGGATGGTCGGCGACCTTGCACAGCTGGATGGGGACGAAGGCGGGCGGCCTGGTCGCCTTGCTTGCCGCGGCCTTCGAGGGTTTGGGCTTGGCCGGAGCCGTGCGGCCGGTCGGTTTGGACGCGGTCCATTGCGTCTTGCCGGCGGCGATTTCAGCCAGCGTGCGGCCGGTCGTCACCGAGGCGTCGATCTCGGCGAGCGCGTCGCCCTCACCCGGCACGGCGTGGTCGTCCTTTTCCTTGATCAGCAGCCAGTTGTTGCGCTTGGACGGCTTGCCGCGATCGGATTTGAGCCGGACCAGCGCCCAGCCGCCCTTCAACCGCTCGCCGTCCAGCGTCATCTTGACCGAGCCCTTGGCGAAGTCGGCCTCGAGCGCATCCGGATACTGCGGCGTCCAGGAGCCGGTGTCCCACAGCTGGACCGTGCCGGCACCGTAGTTGCCGGCGGGAATGGTCCCCTCGAACGACCCGTAGTCCATCGGGTGGTCTTCAACCTCGACCGCCAGCCGCTTGACGGAGGGGTCACGCGAGGGGGCCTTGGTCACCGCCCATGACTTGAGCACGCCGTCGAATTCGATGCGGAAATCGTAGTGCAGCCGCGTCGCGGCATGACGCTGGATCAGATAGCGAAGGGGCTCGGCGGCCCTGCGCCGGGTCTTTGCGCCCTTCGGTTCGGGCGTCTC
>JALYPS010000235.1 GCA_030856285.1 Pseudomonadota bacterium | reverse complement strand
CGAACCCCGTTCTATGATGACCGCTACCGACTCTATCCGGTGGGGCGAGAAAACTGATGGCGACATTTGATGCAATGACGGCCCTGCAGGCCGCGGCGCTGTGGAGCGGACTGTCGATCCTGCTGCTGGTGGTGCTGTCGTTCAGGACGATCTTCACCCGAAAGCGGCTGGGTGTGTCGTTCGGCGACGGCGGCAACGCTGAGCTGACGGCGGCCAGCCGGGCCTTCGGCAATGCGGCGGAATATATCCCGCCGTGTCTGGTGATGCTGGTGCTGATGGCTCTGCTGGATTTTCAGCCGATCTGGATCCACGCCGTGGGCGGCGCCATGCTGCTCGGGCGGATCCTCCACGCCTGGGGGCTGAGCCAGACCAAACAGCCGTCGTTCGGGCGGATGTCGGGGATGATCCTGACCCAGCTGGCGCTGATCGGCGGCGCCGGGGCCCTGGTCGCCTGCGCGTTCGGCTGCATCTGACACCGGCGCCGTAGCGCGGGGCGCCATTGCGTCCACTCAACCGCCCGGCCATATCGGGGCATGCCTGACCGTACCGCGTCCGCCGCCTCTCACGACATCCTGCCCGATCTGGTCGCCGCCGCCCTGAGGGCCGGAGCCGATGCCGCAGAAGCCGTCTCGGCCGAGCGCGCCTCACTGTCCGTCGGCGTCCGCAACGGCGCGCTCGAGGACGTGGAGCGCGAAGAGAGCCGCGATCTCGGCCTGCGAGTCTTCATCGGCCGGCGTCAGGCCATTGTCTCCGCCTCGGACCTGTCCGACGCCACCCGCGCGCGGCTGGTCGAGCGCGCCGTGGCCATGGCCCGGCTCGCCCCTGAAGATCCGTATGCGGGCCTGGCCCCGCAGGACCGTCTCGCCCGCGGCCCCTTCGCCGATCTCGACCTGTTCGATCCGGCCGAGCGCAGCGCCGCTGACCTCGAGGCCGCCGCCGCCGAAACCGAAACCGCCGCCATGGCCGTCCCCGGCGTCGCAAAATCCGAAGGCGGCCACGCCTCGGCTTCGTCCAGCCGCTGGCGGCTGGTCACTTCACACGGCTTCGACGGCGCCTATCACGGCTCGGCCTTCTCGCTCGGCGTCGGCGTCATCGCGGAAAAGGACGGCGCCATGGAACGCGGCGGCGAGCATCGCGCCGTGCGCCACCTGTCCGACCTGCCGTCCGCCGCCTCCATCGGCGACTTCGCCGGCCGCCGCGCCGTCGCCCGCACCGGACCGCGCAAGATCGACTCGACCACCGCCCCGGTGATCTTCGAGAACCGCATCGCTGCGCAGGTCATCTCGCCCATTCTCGGCGCCATCTCCGGCCCTTCGATCGCGCGGGGCACCTCCTTCCTGAAGGACCGCCTCGGCCAGCGCATCCTGCCGGCGGGGGTCGATCTGATCGACGACCCGTTCCGCGTCCGCGGTCTGGGCTCCACTCCCTTCGACGACGAGGGCGTGGCGGTGTCGCGCCGGTCGATCGTGCACGACGGCGTCCTGACCACCTGGCTGCTGAACAGCGCGGCCGCCGCCCAGCTGGGGCTTGCCTCGACCGGCCACGCCTCGCGCGGCCTCGCCGGCCCGCCCGGCGTCTCGACCCACAATCTGCATCTGGAGCCGGGCGAGCGCGGTCTGGCCGGGCTGATGGCAGACGCCGGGACGGGCCTGCTGGTCACCTCCATGTTCGGCCCCTCGCTGAACGCCAACAACGGCGACTGGTCGGCAGGCGTCTCGGGCTTCTGGTTCGAGAATGGCGAGATCGTCTGGCCGGTCAGCGGCGTCACCGTCGCCGGCAATCTGGCCGAGCTCTGGACCCGGCTGGTACGCGGCTCGGACCTGGAGTTCCGGGGCAGTTTCAACAGTCCGTCGCTGATGTTCGACGGCGTGGCCATCGCGGGCAAATGAGCGACTTCGCGGCCGACCTCGATCTGATCCGCGACGCGGCCGAGGCCGCGGGCCGGCTGGCGCTCGCCGAACGCGACGCCGGGCTGAAGATCTGGTCCAAGTCCGGCGGCTCGCCGGTCACCTCGGCCGACATGGCCGTCGACCAGCTGTTGAAGGACAGGCTTCTGTCGGCCCGGCCCGACCACGGCTGGCTGTCGGAAGAGACCGCCGACAACGCCGACCGCCTGTCGAACCGCCGCATCTTCGTGGTCGATCCGATCGACGGCACCGTCGCCTATATGAAGGGCAAGCCGTGGTGGTGCATTCCCATCGCCATTGTCGAGGACGGCCGGCCCGTCGCCGCCGTGATCCACGCCCCGGCGCTCGGCGAGACCTTCACTGCGACCTTGGGCGGAGGGGCGTCGTTGCAGGGCCGGCCGATCACCGCCTCTGACACCACCGACCTCGACGACGCCTCCGTGCTCGCCGACGCCCGGCTGATCGAGGGGCCGCACTGGATCGAACCCTGGCCCGCCATGCGGTTCGAGAAGCGCAACGCCATCGCCTATCGCATGGCGCTGGTCGCCGCCGGAGCCTTCGACGCCGCCATCAACCTGACGCCGAAATGGGACTGGGACGTCTGCGCCGGCGCCCTGATCGTCGAGGAAGCCGGAGGCCGGGTCAGCGACCACCACGGCCACGCCTGGCGCTTCAACCAGGCCGATCCGCGTCAGAACAGCCTCGTATGCAGCGCTCCGGCGCTTCACCCGTTGATCGTACGGCGGACAGCGCCTATTCCGCTGGCGCCCCGCTAGCTCCCCCTGTCCGGACGATCGCCCATGACCAAACCCGCCGAAACCGAACAACTTCTGCACCTCGTCATCGGCGGCGAGCTGCGCCACCTTGACGCCCCGGTGTTCCGCGACCTGTCCCAGGTCGAGTTCGTCGGCGCCTTCCCCAACTACGAAGAGGCCCGCGTCGCCTGGAAGGCCCGGGCGCAGGCCACGGTCGACAACGCCCATATGCGGTTCTTCATCCTGCACGCCCACCGGATGATCGACCCGCGCGGCGATGCGCACGGTCACTGACGGCGGAACCGGGTTTCGGCCCGGCGCGCTTTCGGGCCTATAGTGACGTTCTCTTGCAGGAACCCCGCCCTTGAACCTCTTCGGCCGAACTTTCGACGGAATGGAGATCGCCTCCCTGGTCTCGATGCTGCTCGTGCTGGTCCTGTGGATCAGCGTCTGGCGCGGTGATCGTCGCCAGTCGCAGTGGTTCAAGACCTGGAACGCCGAACGCAAGGCGCGCCGCGACGCCGAGATCGCCGCTGAAGGCGGAACACCGGGCACGCCGTCTGAAAAGAGCGATCCGCGCGGCCCCTGGGGCTGACGCCTACTCCCGCTTCAGCAGCTTCTCGGTCAGGATCGTGCCCCACCAGCCGGCCTTGAACTCGGCGCGGATCGCCTTCGGGTCAAAGGCGGCGCTGTCGACCCTGTCGATGAAGCTGACCCCCGTCGGCTCTACCTCGCGCAGGTATTTCTCCAGCGTATAGTCCAGCACCCCGGTC
>JALYPS010000233.1 GCA_030856285.1 Pseudomonadota bacterium | reverse complement strand
ACGAGGCCGCCGCCGCCGGCGATGCCGATCGCCAAACCCTCGGAGAACCACCGGCCGCGCAGTTCGGTGACCCGAGACGGTGAGTGCGACACCATCGAGGAGTCGAGCTGCTGGACCGCGCCCGTCGCGACGCTTTCGACCGCGCCGGCGACGGCCGGCAGGCCGGTCCCGATGCCGAGCGACATCCCGGAGCTCAGGTTCGCCCCGGCCGCGGCGCCGGCCGCGGCCAGCTCGTTCGCCGCCGCCTGCACCGCGCCGAGGTTGGAGATGATCCCGGCCGCGAACTGGGCGCCGATGTTTGCCCCGGCCTCGTAGGCGCCGGCCGAGGCGCCCTGGAGGATGGCGACGATCGAGGCGACACCGGACTGCACCGCCCCCTCGGCCTCGGCCATGTGCCCCGAGATGGCCCCGGCGAGTTGCGAGAAGGCATCCGAGGCGGCGGCGACCGCCTGCTGGGCGCCGGCCGTCGCGGTCTGCTGGATGGTGGCGAAGGTCGATTGGACCGCCGAGTTCAGTTGGTCGAGGTAGGGCTGAACCGAACCCGCCAGGTTGCCGAACGACGAGGCGACCGCGGCAACCGTCGCCGCCGCCGCCGAGGCTCCGGTCTGCTGGATGGCCGCGAACGACGAGGCGACGGCGGAGTTGAGCTGGTCGAGGTACGGCTGCACCGACCCGGCGAGGTTGCCCCAGGCGGAGGCGATCGCGGCGACCGCCTGCGCCGACGCCCCGGCCGCGGTGGAGCCGATGCCGGCCATCGCGGTCGAGACCGCCCCGGAGAGGAGGTCCAGGTAGGGCTGGACCGCCCCCGACAGGGTGCCGAACGCCTGCGGGATCGTCGCCACCGCCAGCGTCGCCGCCCCGTTCAGCGCCGGCGCCATCCCGGCGATGCCGGCCGCGACGGAATCGGAGAGGAGCTGGACGTACGGCGCGACCGCCCCGGCCAGGTTGCCGAAGGCCGCCGCGACCGCCGCCACCGTCTGCGTCGCGATGGACTCCTGGGTTGCCACGAACGAGGTGCCGGAAATGCCCGACCCCATCTGGGCGTCGAGGCCGGGGCCGAGCGACGCGCCCGCGTCCGGCGGCAGCTCCGGCGACATCGTCGCCTGACCGAGCTGCGTATTGACGGCGGTCTTCGTTGCGCTGAATTCGGCGGAGACGATCCCGGCGCCGACCTGGGTATCGAGGGCGGCGGCGAGCGTGCCGACGCCGACCACGGGAAGGGCCGTGACGTTGGCCCCGTTTTGGAACGCGGTCCCGAGGGACGTGCCGACCGACGCCTCCGTCTGGGGGAACGTCCCGCTCAAGACGCTCTGCGCGGTGCCTACGTCAACGATGCCGACGAACGAGACCCCGAGCGCGGCGGACGCGGCTCGCAGGGTTTCGAGGTCCGCGCTCGTCAGCCCAGACGCCGCCGCCGTTTGGGCAAGGGCCGCGTTGGTCTGGGATGCCGACGTGATCGCGGGAAGCCCGGTCCCGGCGCCGACGATGAGGCCGGTTCCGACATCCGTCATCTGGGCGGTGCCCATCGTGGTCCCGGCGGCGATCGCCGCCTCGCTGGCCGGCTGCCCCCCGGCCGTGATGACGGCAAACCCCTCGTTCGCCGCCTGGACCGCGAGCGTTGAGTTCGCCTGGGCGGCGGCTGTGACGGTCGGTGCCGCGATCTGGCCGCCGGTCGGCAGGGCGAGACCGAATGCGGTCATCGCCCCCGACCCCGCCTCGGTGCCGGCCGCCGAGGCGCCGGGGTTAATCGTCGCCCCCAGGGACGAGAACGCCCCGCCAACGAGCGACCCGACCAGCCCGAGGCCCGTCGTCGTCGTGCTCAGGATCGTCTCGGTGACGCCCGGCATAGCGGCGTTCGACCCGGCCACGTAGCCGCCCCCGAACTCGCCCGCCCCCTCGGTCGCCACCGTCGATCCGGCCGCCGCCGCGCCCCCGACGCCGAAGATGTAGTCCTTCGCCTGGTTGAGGTCGATCTTCGGGAGCATCGCGAGGAAATCGGCCGGCAGGGACGCGAGGCCGGTCGCGATCGCAAGAACCTTCTCGCGGATGCCGTTTCCGATGTCGTCGAAGTTGAGCGACCCGATGGACTCCATGAATTTGCCGGGGAGCGCGAGGATGCCCGCGGCGAAGCCGGAGATCAGGCCGGAGAACATGCCGCCCGCCGCCGACGCGTCCGCCCGCGCCCCGATCGACCCGCCCCCGCTGTCCCCGCCGGCGTTGAGCACGCCCATCAGGGCATCGCTCAGCCCCTGGATTTTCTCCTGGATGGCCGCCGCAACCTCGTCGAAGTTGATGTCGGGCAGGAGGGCGACGATCTGGCCGGGGATCGCCGCCAGCATGTCGCCGATCCCCTGGGCGATCCGCTCGCCCAGCCCGGCCGTCCCGGACTCGCCCCGCGACCCCGGCCCGCCCATCGAATCGAACCCTGTGAAGGCCCGCGTGATCGCCGCCGACAGGTCGTTGCCCCACTGCGTGACGGCATCGACGATCGCCCCGAAATCAAATTCCTTGCCGGTGATGAAGCCGACGACGAACCCACCGATGGCGGTCAGGGCGGCCAGAATAGCCCCCCCGATAACGGCGGCCGCATTCTGGAAGCCGCCTTCGAACAGAAAACCCTGGACGGTTTCGAGTCCCGCGTTCAGGGCGGTACGGAGCGCCGCGCCGACCTTGGACCCGAAGCTCGCCGCGTCGAGGAGGGCGCCCACCCCGGTGTCGATCGACAGGTTCGACACGAACGCCGAGACGTAGTCCTTGATCGTCGTCATCACGTTCGTCAGCGTGGTCGAGACGAGGGTCGCCAGGCCCGACACGTCGATCTCGAATCCGGCGACCGAGACCGCCACCGTGCCGAGGTCGAGCGCCTGCGAGGCGCGGGCGCCGGTGGAGCCGCCGCCGGCGTCGTCGGCCCCGCCCCCGCCGAGGAGGTGGGTCTGCAGCCACTCCCAGACGCTCGCGATCGCCCCGGCGATGAAGCCGCCGACGTTGACCGCGACCGATTCGAGCGTCACCCCGGACCCCGGCCCCGTGAAGTTGCCCGATCCGGAGAGCTGCCCACCGCCGCCGCCGAGAACGTGGGCCTGCAGCCATTCCCAGACGCTCGCGATCTGGCCGGCCGCCCAGCCGGCGATGTTGACCACGACGGAGGCGAGGGAGACGGCCGCGGCGCCCATCGCCGGGATGGCCGTGTCCTTCAGCCACGTCCAGACGTTCTCGACCGCCTGCAGCGCCCACCCGGCGATGGAGAGGGCGACCTCGCCAAGGGGAACCCCTTCGGTGCTGCCGTTGATAAAGGTCGCGGTCCCGTCGCTCGTCGTGCCGCTCTGCCCCCCCGTGACGAACGAGACGATGGCGGCACCGATGTCTTGGAGCGCGGTGACGGCCCACTCTGCGATGGAGACCGCCACGCTCGGGATGCTGACCGGCTCGCCCTCGTTGCCGGTCAGGCGGAGGATTTCCGCCCCAAGCTTCTCGACCCCGTTGACGACCCAAGCGAGGATCGAGGCGGTGACGGTTTCGAGCGTGACCGGCGTCCCCTCGGCCGCCCCGGTGGCGTTGAGGATCGCCTGCCCCAACAGCTCGGCGCCGTGGATCAGGAACCCGCCGATCGTCGCCGTGATCTGGGGGATGTCGATGGCCGAGAGGGTTGCGAGGATGCCGTCCTTGACCGACCCCAGCGTGTCGAGGATGGTCTGCTTGACCGCTCCCCAGTCGACGTTGCCGAACGCCTCGGCGATGCCGTCCTTGACCAACCCCAGCCCGGCGACGAAGGAGGCCATCGCCCCCTGGAGGTCGCCCGACAGGAGAGACCGGAAGGCATCCCCGAACTTGCCGCCGATTTCGCCCAGCGAGTCGGCGATGTTGGCGATCGCGTCGGCGACCCCGGCGATCTGGTCCGAAAATTGGGGAAAGGCCCGCGTCAGCCCGTCGACGACCGCCCGGAACGGGTTGAGGCCGAGGTCGATGGCGAGTTGGAACCCGGTCTGGAAGTTTTCGACGGCGTCGCCGGCCCGCAGGAATGCATCGGCGATCGCCTGGATGGCACCCGGCGTGTCCGCCCCGCCGATGCTCGACAGCGCCCGCCCGATCCCGTCGAGGATGCCGACGATCGGCCCGGCCCCGCTCGCGTTCGCGGCGTCGAAGGCCGCCGCGAAGGCGTCTTTCATTTGACCGAGGCCGCCCACCAGGTCGGCGGTCTTCTCCTGGATGCCGCCGAGGTTGGCGTCCCATGCCAGCTTCAGGGCCAGCACCCCGGCGGCGACGGCGAGGACGGGCGCGAGGAGGCCGGCCATGGCCGCCGCGATGCCCGGCAACAGGGCCAGCCCCGGCGCCAGCAGCGCCAGCCCGCCGGCGACGAGGGCGATGGCGCTGGCGATCCCGATGGCGACGGCGATGGCGGTTTGGACCGGGGCCGGCAAGGCGATGAAGGCG
>JALYPS010000224.1 GCA_030856285.1 Pseudomonadota bacterium | reverse complement strand
CTTCTTCACCCTGACCGAGCGGGTCGCCAACGCAGATGCGCCGCCGCAATGGCTGCCCGACAGTCCCTATCGGCCCAGAACGGCTGACTAGGTCTTTCGCCCGAACCAGCCGGTCCGGGCGGACGGTGATGGAGGGGCCGGTTCAGGGGCCGGCGCCACAGCGCGCGGCGAAGGCGCCGTTGCGCCCTCCACAGGCCGCTGGCGGATGACCAGATTGCGAATCTCGGTCATGTCTTCCATGGCGAATTTCACGCCCTCCCGGCCGAGGCCGGAATCCTTCACCCCGCCATACGGCATGTTGTCGACGCGATAGCTGGGCACATCGCCGATCAGGATGCCGCCGACCTCAAGCACATCCCAGGCCCGCATGGCCTTGTGGATGTCGCGGCTGAAGATGCCGGCCTGAAGTCCGAACTTTGAATCATTCACCTCGGCCAGGGCCGCTTCGAAATCCGAGAAGCGCGACAGGATCGCCACCGGGCCGAACGCCTCCTCCTCGCGGATCTTCAGCCCTCGCCCGACGCCCTCCAGCAGGGTTGCGTCCAGCATGGCGCCGGTGCGATTGCCGCCGCACAGCACGGTCGCACCGGCGGTGCGGGCCTCGTTGATCCAGTCTTCCAGCCGGGTCGCTTCCTTCTCGTCGATCATGGGGCCGATGAAGGTCGTCTCCTCGCGCGGATCGCCGCAGATCAGGGCCTTGGCCTTCCTGACCAGCAGGTCGCGCATCGCGCCGTAGATGTCGTCATGGATCAGGATGCGCTGCACCCCGATGCAGGACTGGCCCGACTGGTAGAAGGCCCCGAAGATGATCCGCTCGGCGGCGTCCTCCAGATCGCTGTCGCGGTCGACGATGACCGCAGCGTTGCCGCCCAGCTCCAGCACCACCTTTTTCTTGCCGGACTTGGCCTTCAGCGCCCAGCCGACATCGGGCGAGCCGGTGAACGACAGCAGCTTCAACCGGTCGTCGGTGGTGAACAGGTCCGAGCCGTCGCGGGTCGCGGGCAGGATGGAGAAGGCCCCTTTCGGCAAGTCGGTCTCGGCCAGAACCTCGCCGATGATCAGCGCCCCCAGCGGCGTGCGCGAGGCCGGCTTCATCACGAACGGGCACCCCACAGCCAGCGCAGGCGCGATCTTGTGGGCCGCGAGATTAAGCGGGAAGTTGAACGGCGAGATGAAGGAACAGGGCCCGATCGGCACCCGCTTCCACATCCCCTGATAGCCCTTCGCCCGCGCCGAGATATCCAGCGGCTGGACCTCGCCGGTCATGCGCACCGATTCCTCGGCGGCGATGCGGAAGGTGTCGATCAGCCGGGTCACCTCGCCGCGCGAGTCCCGGATCGGCTTTCCGGCCTCGATGCACAGGGCGTAGGCCAGCTCGTCCGCCCGCTCCTGAAACCGCGTCACGCAGTGGGCCAGCACGGCCTGACGCTCATAGGCGGCCATGCGGGCCATGGGTCCGGTCGCCTTGACCGCCTCGCCGATGGCGCGGTCGATCATCGCGGCGTCGGCCATCGCCACGCGCGTCGCCACCTTGCCCGAATATTTGTCGTTCACCTCCAGGTCCTGGTTGGGCGTCACCGCCTCATTGGCCAGATAGAGCGGATAGGAGGCTTTCAGGGACGGCATGGATCGGCGCTCCGGGCGGGGTCTGGTAGTTAAGCCGGCAAGGCCGCGCTGAGTTCGCGGACATCCTTGTTCAGGATGCGGTCGTTGTCGGCGTAGTCGATCGGCACCTCGACCACATGCACCCCCGGCGTATCAAGACACTGTTTCAGCAAGGCCGGCATACTCTCGGCCGAAGTCACCCGATGGCCGTGGGCGCCGTAGCTCTCGGCGTATTTGACGAAGTCCGGGTTGCCGTAGGTCAGGCCCCAATCCTGGAAGCCCATATTGGCCTGTTTCCAGCGGATCATGCCGTAGCTGTTGTCGTTCAGGATCAGAACCACGAGGTTCAGCTTGAGCCGGACCGCGGTCTCGAGCTCCTGGCAGTTCATCATGAAGCCGCCGTCGCCGCAGACGGCCATGACCTTGCGGTCGGGGAAGATCATGCTGGACGCCATGGCCGAGGGCAGGCCCGCCCCCATGGTCGCCAGCGCATTGTCGACCAGAAAGGTGTTGGGCATGTGCGCCGGATAGCTGCGCGTGAACCAGATCTTGTAGACGCCGTTGTCGAGACACAGAATTCCGTCCGACGGCATGACCTTGCGGACCTGATCGACCAGATACTGCGGATAGACCGGGCAGCGCATGTCGCCGACCGAGGCGGCGGTGTGATCCAGCTCGGCCTTGTGCGCGCGGACCATGGGATCGAAGGACCAGTGCGGCTGGGCCGACAGGCCTTCCTTGATCTGCCAGATGGCGTTGGCGATATCGCCGACCACCTCGATCTGCGGGAAATAGACCGGATCGACCTCGGCCGTCCGGAAGCCGATGTGGATGACGTCGCAGCCGCCGGGCTTCATGAAGAAGGGTGGCTTCTCGATCACGTCGTGGCCGACGTTGATGATCACATCTGCGGCCTCGATGATCCGGTGCACGAAGTCGCCCGACGACAGGGCCGCGCAACCCAGGTATTTCGGATTGCGCTCGTCGATCACCCCCTTGCCCAGCTGGGTGGTGATGTATGGAATACCGGTCTTTTCAACCAGTTCGGTCAGCATCCGGCTGGTCAGCTTGCGGTTGGCGCCGGCGCCGATGATCAGCAGCGGCGACTTCGCCCGGGCGATGCGGTCGACGGCGATGCGGATCGATTTCTCGTCAGCCACCGGCCTCCTGACCTGGCTGGCGACGATGACCGGCGAAGTCGTCTGCTCGTGGGCGATGTCCTCCGGGAACTCCAGATGGGTGGCGCCGGGCTTTTCTTCCTGGGCCAGACGCATGGCCTCGCGGACCCGCGCCGGAATGTTGTCGGCCGAGGCCAGCTGGTGAGTGAATTTAGAGATCGGCCGCATCATGTCGACGACGTCGAGGATCTGGAACCGGCCCTGTTTGGATGACTTGATCGGCTTCTGGCCGGTGATCATCAGCATCGGCATTCCGCCCAGCTGGGCATAGGCGGCGGCGGTCACCAGATTGGTCGCGCCGGGCCCCAGCGTCGCAAGGCAGACCCCCGCCTTCCCCGTATGCCGGCCATAGGTCGCGGCCATGAAGCCGGCCCCCTGCTCGTGCCGGGTCAGGATCAGCTTGATCTTCCTGCTGCGCGACAGGCTGTCGAGAAAGTCGAGGTTCTCCTCGCCCGGAACGCCGAAGACATATTCGCAGCCTTCCTCTTCCAGACAGGCGACAAAGAGGTCCGAGGCCTTGGTCATCGTCTTTTCCAATACGGGAGCGGCGGCCGTCGCAGGTGCGGCCCGGGCTGAAGGGGAAAGCGGTACTGGATCGGCGGGTTCAGGAGCGGCGACGGGTCGGAGGGTCGCGGAACGGCGGCGGCTGAACACCGCGACCAGCCAAAGCGCGACGGCCCCGGCCAGAAGCGCGCCGACGACCAGCGGTTGGCTCACCGCAGGCAGGATCGCGTCCTGTATCGATGCCCCGTCCATCACGCCCGGCCCCCGCTCGGGCGGCACCTTGAACCGGAACGCTGTTCCTTGTCACGCGGGGTCGCGTCCCGGAGCAGTCCCGACTTCAGGCGCCGGGCACCCGAAGTCCGCGCGCCGCCTCGGTCAGGGCGGCCTGCTCCGTCGGAGAATCGGCGAAGGCACGCATCCCGTTGCGATACGCCGCCGTCGCCGCCGCGCTGTCGCCCAGCACCATTCGCGCCCGCATCAGCCGCACCCAGCCGTCGCGGTCGCGGGGCGAGGTCCTGAGCCGCTCTTCAAGACCGCCGACCATGCCCTGGATCATGGCCTGTTGATCGGCCGGAGACATGGTCTGGGCCTCCGCGATCTGGGCCGCGGTCGGTCCCGGAATTCCGGGCGGAACAGCGGCGGCGGGCGTTCCCGCCGGCGCTGGACGCAGACGGCCCGAAATGTCCTGCCCTCGCTCGCGCGCCAGATCCTCGACGAAGGCCCGGACCTCGCCCGCCCAGGGCGCGCCGGGCGGAGCGGAGTTGATCAGGTCGATCCAGGCCGTCATGGCCGCCTCGCGCTCACCGCGCTGGTCCATCTCGACGGCGATGAAATAGCGGGCGCGGGGGTCCTGCGGATCAGCTCGCAGGGCGCCGCGGAAAGCGGTCAGGGCGGCCGCGGTCACCTGCCCTTCTCCGGCCTGGACGAGGGCCTCCCCCTGGGCCGAGAAATGCTCGGCGTTGGTCGGCTCCAGCGTGGCCGCGCGGCCATAGGCCTCGGCCGCTTCGGCGAACCGGCCGGTCTGGAAATAGGACCAGCCCAGCATGCGCCAACCGTTGACGTCCTCCGGCGTCTGGCGGAGCTGGATCTCCAGCTGGACGATCATGGCCTGGACATCCGCGCCGTCGTGGGCTGCGTCTGCAGGAGCCGCAGCCATGGCTGTGCTGCGCGGCCCGGCGCCCGGAAGATCGGGCCGCCCCAACAGGGCGTACAGCCCGGCGCCGCCGAGAGCGATGACGGCCGCGAGTCCCAGCGCCAGCCGGATCAGGGCCTTCTCGCCCAGCGGCCGGCCCGTCGGCGCGGCCTCGACGCCCTCGGCCAGCGCCCGACGTTCGACCTCGAGGCGCAAAGCCGCAATGTCCTCAGCCGGGGCCGTCCCCGCCTCGGCCTGCCGATCCAGATCGGCCAGTTGGGCCTTCAGCACCTCGGCGGAGGTCGTCCGCCGATCCAGCACCCCGCCGGGCCGGATCAGCGGTATGGCGAGCCCGACCACGGCGAGGGCGATCATCAGGGTCAGGACAATCCAGAGGATCATGGCGCATCACCGGTTTTCAGGATGGCGGCCAGCGCACGTCGCTCCTCGACCGACAAGGGTGTGGGGTCGGCCGCGCCGGCCCGGCCGCGCCGCCGCAGGTAGAGCGCCACGCCCAGTCCTCCCGGGATCAGCACCAGCAGGGGGGCGCTCCACAGCAGGATGGTCTGCAGGTCGAGCGGCGGCTTCAGCAGAACGAAATTTCCGTAGCGGGCGACGATATAGGCCATCACCTCCTCATTGGTGTCCCCGGCCGTCAGCCGCTCGCGCACGATGGCCCGCAGATCAGCGGCGAGCGGCGCGTCGGAATCGTCGATCGACTGGTTCTGGCAGACGACGCAGCGCAGCTCCTGGCTGATCTCCCGCGCCCGCGCCTCAAGCACGGGATCGGCCAGCTGCTCTTCGGGCAGGACCGCCGCCACGGGTCCGGTGATCAGCAGGGCGCAAAACAGTCCGAGGACAAGGCGTCTCATGTCTCGCTCTCCAGCCTGTCCATCATCGGCTGCAGGACTTCCGTCCAGACCTCCGGCGTGATCGGACCGACATGGCGGTAGCGGACCCGACCGTGGCCGTCGATGACGAAGGTCTCCGGGGCGCCCGT
Source organism: Pseudomonadota bacterium (assembly GCA_030856285.1). Classification (GTDB taxonomy): domain Bacteria; phylum Pseudomonadota; class Alphaproteobacteria; order Caulobacterales; family Caulobacteraceae; genus Brevundimonas. The sequence goes on along the minus strand of JALYPS010000224.1, from coordinate 410 downwards.
GACGCCGAAGTCGATGCCGGTGCGGCCATTCGGGTCAGACCCGATCAGGGTGTAGGGATTGCCGCGCTGGGCCAGCCACTCGGCTCCGGCCGCGGGCTCGTCCTTCCAGTCGAGACCATGGATGGTCACGCCCTGCGACTGGAGGCGCAGCAGCATCGGATGCTCGATGACGCAGGCCACGCACCAGGAGGCGAAGACGTTGAGCAGCACGGGCTTGCCGGTGAAGTCCGACGACGCCAGCCCCACGGTGTCCTCGGGCGTCAGACCCGGCAGGTCGAACGTCGGGATCGGCCGGTCGATCAGCATGGACGGCAGGATGCTGGGATCACGACGCAGACCCAGGCCGAGGGCCGCGGCGACCATCAGGAACAGCACGATCGGAACGATGAAGGCCAACCGCCTCATGCCGC
>JALYPS010000171.1 GCA_030856285.1 Pseudomonadota bacterium | reverse complement strand
GCCGTGGCCGGCGTCGATGAAAATTAGGGGTCGTTCCGCGGGCCGCTCGGCCGCGCGGGGCGGCGGCGTCCGGGCCGGGCGTGCCGTCGGGGCGCGGCCCGTGGCCTTCAGGTCGATCACATAACGGAAATGGGCGATGCCATCGCCGGGCGGCAGCAGAAAGCGGCGCTCGATCTCGGCGCTGGTCGCCAGATCCAGCTCGACCCGCGAGGCGGCGCCCGCGCCGGTGACGCGCCAGCCGCGCACCAGACCCGTGCCCGCGCCGTTCAGGCCGCGGTTGGCGGGTGACACTCCGGCCAGCGAAACCACCACCCGGCCGTCGTCGCCGGCCTGGATCACCTGTCCGCGCGAGGTCCGGTCCAGATCGAGCACGACGCGGGTGTGTTCGGCGTCTCCGCCGAAGCGGACGCGCAGCACCTCGCCCATGGCCCCGGACGCCAGTCCGCGCCCGGCCGTGAGCAGGACGACGCAAATCACGATGAAGGCCATCGCCGTCATCGCCCATTCGCGAACGCGCCACTGCGTCAGGTTGATACGCGACAGTCCGTTCATTTTGACGGAGACCCACCTTCTTGGTTGGGGCCATCATGCCGCAACGTCGTCGCCAACCGGTTAAAGCGCACGCGGCTTTTAATTCACGATTGTCATGCCTATGCTTGCAGGGCTCGCGACCGATCGCGTCCCCTGAACCCTCAGGCTTGGGCGCGCCCTCTTCGCGGCATGACTTTCACTGATCCGAGAGCCGGCCGGGTTTCCCCCGCCTGTTCGACGACCGGGTTCGGGACGCCCCAGACGGCGTCCGGGCCCAGGACCATACTGAACCCCATGGGCCTTATCGCCTGCGCTCCCTTCCGGTCTGATCTGACCGACCTCGCCCACGGCATTCGCCGCGGCGACGGGATGGCGCCTGCGTCCGCCCCCAATCCCATTCGGCGAGCCGCCTGCCCCCTTCGCGGGGATGGCCGAGCGCGCCAGAGAGAGACTTTCCATGTCAAAGACCATGTTGATCGACGCCGCGCATCCCGAGGAGACCCGGGTCGCCATCGTCGAGGGCCGTCAGGTCGAGGAATTCGACTTTGAATCCCGCGCGAAGCGCCAGCTTCGCGGCAACATCTATCTCGCCAAGGTCGTTCGCGTAGAGCCCAGCCTGCAGGCTGCGTTCGTGGAATATGGCGGCAACCGCCACGGCTTCCTCGCCTTCAGCGAAATCCACCCGGACTATTACCAGATCCCGGTCGCCGACCGCGAAGCCATCATGGCCGAAGCCCATTCGGACGACGACGATCACGACGAACACGCCCGCGAAAACGACGACGAATCCGAAGGCGGCATGGCCGAGGAAGAGCGGCTCAAACGCCGCCTGATGCGCCGCTACAAGATCCAGGACGTCATCAAGCGTCGTCAGGTCATGCTGGTCCAGGTCGTCAAGGACGAGCGCGGCGGCAAGGGCGCGGCCCTGACCACCTGGCTTTCGCTGGCCGGCCGCTACTGCGTGCTGATGCCCAACACCGGCAAGGGCGGCGGCATCTCGCGCAAGATCACCCAAGCCACCGACCGCAAGCGCCTGAAGGCCGCCGCGGCCGCCCTGCACGTGCCGCAGGGCATGGGGCTGATCATCCGCACCGCCGGGGCCAAACGCACCAAGGCCGAGATCAAGCGCGACTACGAATATCTGCTGCGCCTGTGGGAAACGATCCGCGAAACGACGCTGAAGTCGAACGCGCCATCGGTCATCTATGAGGAAGAAAACCTCGTCCGCCGCGCCGTGCGCGACATGTTCGACAAGGATTTCGACGGCATCCAGGTCGAAGGCGTCGAGGGCTTCAAGGAGGCGCGCGACTTCATGCGCGTGCTGATGCCCTCGCAGTCGAAGAAGGTGCATCTGTACCAGGGCGCCCGCCCGCTGTTCGCGACCAACGGCATCGAGGAGATGCTGACCCAGATCCACCAGCCGATCGTTCCCCTGCACTCCGGCGGCTACCTGGTCATCAACCAGACCGAGGCCCTGGTCGCCATCGACGTGAACTCGGGCCGTTCCACCAAGGAACGCAACGTCGAGGCCACCGCCACCAAGACCAATATGGAGGCCGCCGTCGAAGCGGCCCGCCAGCTGCGCCTGCGCGACCTCGCCGGCCTGATCGTCATCGACTTCATCGACATGGATGAATCGAAGAACAACCGCGCCGTCGAAAAGGCCCTCAAGGACGCCCTGGCCAAGGACCGCGCCCGCATCCAGATGGGCCGCATCTCGGGCTTCGGCCTGATGGAAATCAGCCGTCAGCGCCGCCGTCTCGGCGTCATCGAGGGCGCCACCGAGGTCTGCCCGCACTGCCAGGGCGCCGGACGCGTCCGCTCCGCCGAGAGCGCCGCCTTGATGACCCTGCGAGCCGTGGACATCGAGGCCGGCAAGAACGGCGCGGGCTCGATCAACCTGCGCCTCAGCACCGCCGTCGCCCTCTACATCCTGAACCACAAGCGCGACTATCTGCAGCGCATGCTGGAACAGCGCGGCCTCAACGTCGTCATCCTGATCGACGACAGCCTCGGCCAGGGCGAACACGCCGTCGAACGCACCGAGACCAATGACGACTTCGTTCCGGCAGAACGGCCCGAAGCCTTCATCGACCTCGACGACGACTTCGACGACAGCGCCTATGCGGATGAGGATGAGGACGGCGAGGAGTTCTTCGCCGGGGACGACGATTCCGACCTCGACGCCGAGGACGGCGACGACGACCAGCCGCGCGAACGCGCTGAACGCGCCGAGGGCGAAGGCCGCGGCCGCGGGCGCCGCCGCCGTGGCGGACGCCGCGACAGCGCCGACACCTCGACCGACGAGGCCGCGCCCTCCGCCGCCGCGCCGGCCGCCGGTGAGGATGACGACGACAGCGAAAACGGCCGTCGCCGTCGCCGGGGACGCCGGGGCGGTCGCCGCGTGCGCGAAGAAGGCGGAGAGCGCGATGGCTTCAACTGGGTGCGGGGCCGCACCCCGTCGCTCGAAGATCCCTATGTCTGGTTCGACCCGATCAATCCGGAACGGACCGAGGCCGCTGCAGACGGCGCCGTGGCCGCCACATCGGCGACGGACGTCGATGAGGTCGTCGGCGAACGTCCCGAGGGCGAGATCGGCGGGGAACGCGGTCCGCGCTCGCGTCGCCGCCGGGGTCGCGGTCGTGGCCGGGATCGTGGCAGCGAGCAGGGCCTGACTCACGAGGTCAAGGTCGAGACCCGCGCCACCAACGAAGGCATGCCGCCTGACGGCTCGCCCGACACGCCGATGGCCGTGGTCATCGACGAGGGCGGCGATTCTGCTCCGGTCGCCCTCGCTGAGGAACCCAAGCGTCGCCGCGTTCGGCGCAAGGTCTCGGCCTCCGCGACAGCCGAATCGACGGTGGAACCGACGTCGGACGTCGAGCCGAACGAAATCGAGCCGGCCGCCGAACCCGCGATGTTGGACGTCACACCGGTTGAGGCTGCGGCCGAAATCGAGATCGCGCCGGAGCCTGAAGTCGCCGCTGTGGTCGAGCCCACGCCGGCTCCGCAGCCCGAAATCGACGTCGCCGCCCTGATTGCGGATGACCCGAACCAGATCGTGGCCCCGCCCGAGAAGCCCAAACGCGGATGGTGGCGCCGCTGAATGGCCGTGATTAGATAGTGAGGATCGCTCCGGGGGGTGTTGAGGGTATGAGGAGTTCGGCTTGAGCTGGTTGTCCCGCACCGCCTTTCGCGCAACGGGCGTCGTCGCCGCCATGGGCCTTGTGCTGGCGGCGGCCTCGCCTGCCTCGGCCCAGAGCGCGATCCGGGACACCGAGATCGAGGGAATCATTCACGAGTGGGCCGACCCGGTCCTCGTCGCCATGGGGCTGGACCCGACCGAGGT